>DCEG01000073.1 GCA_002316835.1 Bacteroidales bacterium UBA1035
TTTCAATGAGCGGCAAACGAGATTCGAACTCGCGACCCTCAGCTTGGGAAGCTAACGCTCTACCGACTGAGCTATTGCCGCAATTATTTCTGCAAATGTAGTTGTTTTTTCAATTGATTTCTCAGTTGGATGAGAGTTTTTTTTGATTTTGTTCTGAGCAAACAAAAAATATTGTAACTTTGCAGTCGCAAAAATCGGGATGTAGCACAGTTGGCTAGCGCGCCACGTTCGGGACGTGGAGGTCGGGTGTTCGAGTCACCTCATCCCGACACAAAAAAGACGGAAGTTTAGGCTTTCGTCTTTTTTATATTCTTAATCCTGGAATTTTATCAATAAATTCTTGTTTTCGTCATGATATTTTACTCAACGTAAAAGTATAAAGTTCTTCAACATGTTTTCAATTTAAATCCCACTTTTAGAAGTTTTCGATGTCCGGGGAAATTTTTTCACAAATGTGAAGACGCCAGAACTCTCTGGCTTGTGTCATAATTTTTTTTGCAATTACTTTCATCAATTTTTCCGTTAGAATTGTATGTTATAATTTGGTTTTGGTCTGATTTCCATTTTATTGTACAAAGTAACATAAATAAGCCAGACGAATATGAGATGATGATGCATAAATTGTATCTATATCGTTCTGATTGACTCAATAATGGTTGTAAATGTCATATAATCAGAGAGTAGGATTTATGAAGTCATTTAAGCATTTGTCCAATTTTTCCCCACTTTTGATTCTAATTAAATAGGATTTCGAAATCTTATTTAACTCTCTTCAGCAAAATTACAATAGTAATAATATATACAAATACAATGGCAAAAGGAATGGCTACAAACCGAAGATCGGGTAAAAGATACCATAGCGTTAAAACAAGTATGGTTCTGAAAATTCCGTGAAAAAGTCCAACCCAGTGTTGTACAATCCATGAAAAAGGAAGCCACATCAGACCGGTAAGAATGCCGACAGTTAGAGGCAGAGACGTGTAGTCTGTCATGAAAAACGGTATGGCAATGGAGTAAACCAGCAGCGCTTCGCCCATCGCGAAAAAGAACAGGTTGTCAAACGTGTTTTTGAGTTTTTTCTTATCTAGAAAATTTTCGCCGGTAAATTTCGAAATAAACATACCCAAGCTGGCGATAAATCCGGTACAAATAAATAACAACCAAGTTTCGAGTTGAGGTGGAAGAAAAATACCGCCAATTCCTACAATTGTCCACATAATGATGCCTGCAAAAGGCATGGCAAGGAATTTTCGTTGAGCAAATTCCTGACGCTGTGTTTCTAAAGATCGTGTTTCTGTGTTCATAAATTCAAATATCCTTTAAGTGATTCTACATATTTCTCAAAAGCTTTCACACCAACAGGTGTTATTTTGCACACGGTGCGGGTTCGTTTTCCTACAAATCCACGCTCTACTTCAACATAACCCGCTTCGCTCAATTTATCTATTTGCACACTCAGGTTTCCCGATGTCGATTTTGTTGTATCCTTCAGGTAAACAAAATCAGCTTCTTCTATCGATAGCAGAATCGACATAATCGCTAATCTTAATTCAGAATGAAGTAGAGGATCGAGTTCCTTAAACATTTTTTCGTCCTTTCCAATTCAAAATATGCCCCGGAATTACTTGTATCAACAGGAAGAGAGCTGCAAAGACTAGGATTGAATCTGATGTATTACCCAAAATCAAACAAATAACAGACAAAAACATTCCGATGAATCCCGAAATAATTAATGGTCTAAATTTTATGATTAGTCCGGTAATTGTTGTTCCAATGCTAATGAGTACGACAACTAGAAATAATATCGGGAAACTGTAGATAAAAGAGGATGCCAAAGAAGGAATAAATGCAGAAATCCCAATTACTGTCCATACGTAGGAGATAATTTTATCGATATATGTCTTTGGAGTTTTTGCTTTTTTCTTGAGGAAGATGAACATCAGCGGAAGACCAATTACAGGAATTGTTAACCAAAAAAAGTTCCACATATGATTTCCCGTTGTGGTCAGCATATACCAAACTATCAAAGACACAATAACAGTAGTGTATCCCCAAATGAGAAAAGGTATACCGTTATCTTTTTCCAAACGTTGCTGCGTGTTGCGAATCATTTGAGTGATAAGCTCTAAGCTTTCTTTCTCATTCAATTGTTTTTCTTCCATAAAATAAAGTTTTAAAAAATGGATAATCTTGATTGTTTGTAAATCGGATACAAATATAAATCAGTTTATAATATAAACTATAATATTATAAAAGAAAATTCATTATTTTAACTTTATTTAATAGATTTAGTTATTCGCGAGGTGATTCTTTAATAATAGGAATTTCTCTTTTTACGCTTTGACTGAGAGAAATCATGGTTTCAGTAGCCACTACTCCGGGAATCTCCTGAATTTTATTGTTTAGCAAATCCATTAGATGCTCATTGTCTTTAGCATATAGTTTGATGAGAAGCGTATAGGGTCCGGTAGTAAAATGACATTCTGTTACTTCGGGGATTTTATCGAATTCGGGAATCACGTTTTTATACATGGAGCCTTTTTCAAGTTTCACGCCGATATATGCACTGGCAGCGTATCCAAGAATTTTTGGATTGACATGATAGCCGGATCCGGTTATAACATTGTTTTCCACCATACGCTGAACGCGTTGATGAATGGCGGCGCGTGAAACTCCACATTGATCAGCAACATCTCTGAACGGGATTCGAGCGTTTTGCGAAATTATTTCAAGTATTTGTCTGTCTAGCCTGTCAATTTTTTCCATGGGAATTTGTTTTAAAATAATAGTTCAAAGATAGAGAAAAAGTCACAATAAAATAGCATTTTGAAAAGGTTTTTTCCAAAAACGGGTGTTTTTAACACGAAATAAAGGTGAAATACTGATCATTCGTTTACAAAAAGTAATTCAATTTAAATTGTCCCTAAATATAAATTCTGCAAATTCCAAATCGAGAGGAGTAGTGATTTTGATATTCTTTTCATCTCCCTCCACCAGTTTTATCTGAACCCCATCGTCTTCAGCAACAGATGCATCATCAGTGAATTCTTCCCGATAAGGTGTTTCGTACGCGTTTTTTAATAAATCGCCCGGAAAAACCTGCGGTGTTTGTACCAACCGCAAACGTGTCCTGTCCAATGGTTTATGTTCGTACCCGGTGGTGATGCGTACGCTGTTTTTTTCTTCGATAACGGGAATAATTCCACAACGAAAATCGAAAGCTTCCTTATAACACCGTTCGATAACTTTTTTCGATACAAATGGCCGGGCAGCATCGTGTATACCAACAATTTCGTCTTCAGAAATCTCCGATAATCCGTTTTTCACAGAATGAAAACGCGTTTCGCCACCATTTACAATCGTGTGTGCTATTCGAAAATCGTGTTTTTCGCAAAGTTCGTTCCAGAAATTACTAAATCCCTCGGGTAAAACAACTACAATACGTATCCGGTAATCGAAGTTGTAAAAAGCTTCAATAGTTCTCATCAACATAGGTTTCCCGCCAATGAGTCGGAACTGTTTCGGGATTTCTCCGCCGGCTCTCAATCCTTTGCCTCCGGCAACGATAACTACACTGAAATGTTGTTCCGGTATCATAAGCTATGAAATTTCATCGAGAATTTTTTGGAGCTCTTTATCGGTTTTCGTGAGTTTTTCTTTGCAGAATGCAATCAGTTCCGATGCGCGTTTCACTTTTTCGGTCAAAGCATCAACGTCCAATTCACCCGATTCTATTGCCGAAACAATTTCTTCGAGTTCCTGTTTTGCTTGCGTATAGGTGAGAGTTAATTCTTTCATTTATTCAATTGTTTTTTGAGTCTTTTTTTATTAAAAAACGGGCAATTGCCGAGTAATTCGTTATCATGAGGTAGCCGATTATCAAACTTAAAACTTTTATCCCCCAAGCAACATAATCGGTTAAAATCGTGTTTTCCATTTGATTTTGAACTTCGTTCTGCTTCTTTATGAGTAGTTTAAGCAGAAAGACGAGGTGAGTTAAAACCGTCGGTAAATGGAGGATAATTAAATATAATCCAACAGTTATAATCGCTATTTTCAATACATTAATAAATTCTATGCGTTTTACCGAAAAAGCATCATCGTCGAAACCTTTATCTAACTTCAAAGCTCTAATGATAGGATCGGGTCTGAAAATCAGCAATAAAAATATATATGCAAACAGGAAAACTACAACAATGGCCAAAATCAAGCTGAATGCGGGCATACTTTGAAAAAAGATCGCTATGCTTGGGAGGTAATTAAAGATAATCATAGCCAGGAAATACAATCCCAATAATTTCAATACAATTCTAAAGAAATCTTTTTTTGTCACGACATTAGTTTTTTGTAGTTATTGATTTAACTTTCCCATCAGCAAAAACGGTTTCGATAATTTCGTTTTCTAACAATTCTTTTACCGATTTGATAATTTTCCCTTCTTTTAATGTCAAACTATATCCCCGTTTTAGAACATTTTCGGGTGAAACCATGTGGATGTATTGACCTTTCTCGGACACGAAGTGATTTTCTATTTGCAACAACCGTTTGGTCTGGTGTTTAAAGACAACCGATAGTTGCTGTATCCCGGAAAGTTCGTCCCGAACAAAAATATTTGATGAATGAATCATCCTTCGCGATAGGTCTGTTAGTTTATATTGTGCATTTTGTATAATAAAATTGCTTTCTTCTACCAATCGCTTTTGTAAATTTATTAAATCAGCAGCAGTTTCTGAAACATGTGAGATAAGAAATTCTGCTACAGCCGTTGGGGTTTTCGCACGAGTGTGGGCAACGGCATCTACAACGGTAATATCGCGTTCGTGGCCGATTCCACTGATGATAGGAAGAGGGAATTGCGCACAATTCGTAGCTAGTAAATATGAATCAAAACAACTTAAATCGGACGATGACCCGCCTCCGCGAATAATGCCAACTGCATCGAAATTCTCTTTGTATTCGTAAATCTTTTCCAATGCTGAAATTATCGATGCTTCGCTACGATCGCCTTGCATTATTGCCGGAAACAGCTTGGTATAAAACACAAATCCGTACGGGTTTTTTGCCAGTTGGTCACAAAAATCTTCATATCCAGCGGCAGTAGGTGATGAGATTACTGCAATTCGATTAGTAAGTTCAGGAAGTGAAAGTTCTTTGTTTAATGTCAGCACACCTTCTTCTTCCAGTTGCTTGAGAATAAGTTGCCGGTTTCGGGCAATTTCGCCAATGGTGAACGACGGATCAATATCGACTACTGAAAGCGAATAGCCGTAAAGTTCGTGAAATTCAATAGAAACCCTTACTAAAACACTTAATCCCGATGAAAACTGCTGGCCGGTTTCTGTTTCGAAATACGAGGAAAGCATTTCGTATACATTGCTCCAGATCATTCCGCGCGCACGCGCAACGATGTTTTGATTTCTGGTGTCTTTTTCAATAAATTCCAGGTAACAATGTCCGTTTTGGTTTCGGCGCACATCGCTCGTTTCTGCCCGCACCCAATATGTATCGGGTAAATGATCGCGAATGGCATCGCGTACTTGCCAGTTTAGTTCGGATAAAGAAAGCGATAGTTCGGGCATTAGCTATTAACCATTTTAATAGTTGAAATTCTTGTTTGTCATTTTCAGATTCTTCACTACGTTCAGAATGACAGCAAAAGGTGATGTCTTCAGTTAGCTTGTCATGCTGACGTCAGGAAGCATCTATTATAATTTAAATCTTACAGTCTTTTGCGTGTAAGGTGATTTGAATACAAAATGTACAAATTTATTTGTTTTTCTTATTTCATCGGGAATGGAAATGTTAAGTATTTCATTTTCAAATTTGTGTTGAGAAATCAGATTCCCTGATTCATCCAATAGATTTACCTGATAAGCATCCAGCGAAAAATCCGGTTCAGTGAGTGTTATCAAATAATTGTCTCTTGCAGGACGAGTTATTGAAAAGTACTTTTCTGTAACCGATTTTTCGTTTACATTCAGTTTACCCAGTACTTCTCTCATAGCTTTTCCAAAGTCTGGAATGCCGTATCCGTAAACTGAATCGGGTTTAGCATATCTGTCTGACGAGCGTTTGATAATTTCCAGCACATCCGAGCGATTCATTTCTGGATCAATCGACCACAACGAAGCCACCAATCCCGCCACAAAAGGTGATGAAAGTGATGTGCCATTCGTGTAATCAACTAATCCGTTATATCCTATCGTTACAGTGCCCCTGCCCACCGAAACAATGTCGGGTTTCACCCGATTATCGGCTGTGAAACCTTTCGAACTGAACGATGCAATAACGCTATCGGTTCCTACTGCACCCACTGTTAGAGCGTTTTTTGCATCGGCCGGAGCCGATACTTTTTGCCACGGTTTATTGCCTTCGTTTCCGGCGCTGATAACCAAGATCATCCCCTTTTCATACGCCTTATCTGCAGCCTGAGACATAAAAGATGTTTTTCCGTCTAAATCCTCGTGTTTGTAATTCAGGCTTTTATCATCGAAAGCAGTATATCCCAACGAAGTATTTACCAAGTCTGTACCGATGCTGTCTGCGTACTCAATGGCGCGAACCCAGTAATCTTCTTCCACAGGAAACTCGCTCGAGGAATCTTCCGATCTAAGCAGATGGTACATTGTCGATGGTGCTGATCCCATCATGATTTTAGGCAAGTTAACCGCCATGGTTGAAAAGACTTTAGTTCCGTGGTCGCTGGATGCAAAAATATCGCCTTCGGGAACAAAACTTTTGAATCCGATTATGTTAATTCTTCCGAATTGCGGAATAACATCCGCATTTGTGAATCCGGCATCGATGACCGCAACGTTTATGCCTTTGCCGGTGAATCCGCTTAGCGACATCTCTCTGGCATTGTGTAGGGCAAATTGCTCATCAGTGAGACCGAAATAATTTTCCGAGCCATTTTCTTCAAGGCAGTCGGGCAGGCCAAGACGCGGACGGACAGAATTGTGGAAATTTCGTTCAATTCCGCGCCAAACGTATTTTGCGGAATCTACAAAAGAGAGTTTGACGATATCTTTTATTTGTGCGCTGTCTTTCAGTTGCACTGTGATGGTTTTAAACCATTTGCTGTGAGAAACAGGCTTCCCGCCGGCACTTATTATCAGGTTGAAATAATCGGGAGATATGGGGAAATCGGTCTCATCGATTTTTACTTGTTGCTGTTTTTTGCGTTCGATAGCCTTTGAGGTTAAGAATTTCTCGGGTTTGGATACGGAAAATCCGGTTTCGCCCTTGTCTTTTAGATAAACACGAAACTTGTATTGTTGCTGTGGGTTTTGAGCAGATAACGAAATGCTGAATAGCAGTAAGAGTACGATGTGCAATGATCTCATCCTTTCACAATAAACGATTGAATGACAAATATACATAAAAAAACCGTCTGACCGATTTTCGGATCAGACGGATTTGCAAAATTTATTCGAAATGCGGTGTGTGTAGTTATTTATTAAATCCTTCCGTCATTTGTTGAATATCTTGAAGCGTGAAATTTCCTAAAAACTGCATAATCACATTTTCGCCATCGTTTCCGGCAACGATCATAATGAGTTCGCGAATGTCTTCAGGTTTACCTTTCATAAAGAAATTGATGTTATCGTTCTCATCTGATTTTACACGCATCAGCAGCTCGTAATCGTTACCTTTTACCCGGTTATTTGCGAGCGAAAGCATTTGCGGGGCAATTTTTTGATCTTCCGATGTGAGAATAAGTATTGATGACAGTTTGTTCAAAAAACCGCCAACATTAACGCCCCCGTAATCCATTTTTGAATTTTTTGGAATCATCGATAACATTGTTTTCGAAATGTATACCGATGTTACACCGTCCATATCCGAAAATTGTTCAAACGGATTTTTTTGTGCAAAAGTGAGCGAGAAGCTCGTTAGCAGCAATATAGATAAAATTATTTTTTTCATATGTTAATTGTTTTATTTGGTTGATTTGTTAATAATTTCTTGTGCTTTTTCCAATTGTGCATTTGCTTTTTCTACCGATTCTGTTCCTTTAGAAAAGTTTTCAGAAAAAAGTTGTAATGCGTCCATAGTTGCCCGATAAGCGTCATCGGGATTGTTGTATGTGTCCGTAAAAAACACCGGATCTGCTTGTTGGCTTTTCTGGAATTGTCTCACTCCCAAAATAAGTGCTAACGATGCTGCAACGCCAATTGCCCAATATTTTATATGAAGTGTTTTTATCTTTTTTTCCGATGAGTTTTCCTCTTTAAATGAATCGATCAGTGATTCTATATCCCTGCTGGATTCTAGTGGAATATCTACTGCCGTCTCATGCAAAGCGCGGAACAATCTTTTATCGGATAAAAACTCGTCGGGAGTATTTTCCTGAAGAAGAAAATCTGCAAGTGCTTTCTCTTCTTCCAAAGAAGTTTCTCCCTGATAGAACTTTTCTAATAAGTCTTTTATATTATTCGTATCCATTTCCGTTTCTGTTTAATTTTTCTTTCATCGTTCGCCTCGCCCTTGATAACAACTGCCGGATATTGACCTCTGTTTGTCCTGTGGTTTCGGCAATCTCAGTAATCGACATATCGGCAAAGTGCCTGAGTTTAATTGCTTCCTGTTGCGTTTGGGGTAGAGTGGTTATACATTTCATTAAATTGGATAATTCGTTGCGGGCATCAATTCTTTCTTCTTCCCGATGTTCGCAAACCATGTCTTTATTTTCGATAACTGATGTCGCTTTGCGGCGATTGTTCCTCAGCAGATCAATTGATACATTTTTGGTCATTGTTACCACAAATGCTTCATCGTTGCGTACGTTTTCGAGATTGTTTCTCTGCTCCCAAAGCTTTATGAACACTTCCTGCGAAACATCATTTGCGTCATCATTGTTCTCGAGAATATTGTACGAAATTCGATAAATCAATGAATGAAACGATAAGAAGCGTTTTTTAAATTCGTCATTGCCCATTATTGTTCGAGTTCACTAATTTTTGTACATCTTCAGGTCTTATTTTTCCTTTGATGCGTACGAGAGCAGGTTCATTGCCCATGGAAACAATTATCAATTCGCGGATGGCGTCGTTTTGAATTCGCGCTAGAATTCTTGTTTTTTCATCTTTTTCGTTGGCTTTCAGCAGAACTTCGTATTTGTCATCATTCAGTCTTTCAGCCAGAGCATTGAACCGAAGTTTCACATCTTGAGAGCATTCATCAAACGACATTACTTTGACGCTCGAAATGTTGAGCCCATCTGCATGTTTCGTCATAAATGGCTTTGCTACAAGCATAAGCAAGCCTCCTACGTTTACTTTCTCAACGTTTTTCTCCTGTGAAAAATGATTATACAGGTGTTCGATTGAAACTTTTGATTGACAAAACAGGGATGCTGACAATAAACCGCACAATAAGATCAGTGATAGACGTTTCATAAAGTTTTTATTTTGATAAAACAAATAGGAAATTTTCTCCTTTTAAAAAGAAGACGGAAGTGGATTAGATTTGTGACAAGAAATGTGCTATTTTTTGAAATTTTCCCGATTTTTTTCTCTTCGCTTAAGCACGAAGTGGAGCAAAATAGCTAAAGCAAGGCATACTCCGATAATTATCCAAAACTCTTTAAGGTTACCCGATTCTTTGTAATTAGGATATCCTATAACAGCCATAACAATTGCATAGATTGCCAAAGCCAATGGCAGGAATATATGCTTCTTATTTTTTAGAAACATCGGTCGGATTTATTTTTTTTGCGAATTCCTTTATTTTCTCTTTCGAGATAGAAGAAACAAGTTCTCCCGATGCAGCCATCCGTCTTGTAATAATTTTCTCCCAGAAAGAGAGTCTGGATTTATCAACTACTCCTCCAAAATAATCGCTAACCATAGCGCTGCTGATCAGTGCCGGTGGAAAAGCCTCTTTTAATTCTCTTTCAGCTCTTTCATCGGAATACAGGCAGCAGATAAAAAGTCCAAGACGTTTTTTGGTAAGAACATCGAGATTCATTTCACAAAATTCAGAAACCGATTTCTGAATTTTTCCCTGATATATGGAACCACCGATAATGATTGAATCGTACGTTGATGCATCGGGAAACGATTCCCGATTATTTAGGTTGCAGATATCGACTTTACCGTCGATCAAATTGAATAGTTCCCGCGCACACCTCTCCACATTCCCGTGACGGGAAGCATAAACAATAAGTGTGTTATCCGTAGCCATCTTATTTTTTTATGAAGAAGTGTGAGCGGGATAGATTTTATTTCACATTTTCTAAAATTGCCAGTAGGTAATCGTAAGATTTTCCTACTGCCGGAATATGTACCGCTTCGTCTGGCGAATGCGCGCCTGTAATAGTTGGACCGAACGAAACAATATCGAGTTTGTGTCCTGCGTTCGATTGAATGATCCCGCATTCCAGCCCGGCGTGAATAACGTTTACGTTGGGACGTTCACCGTATTTTTCCATATAAGTTTTTGTCATCGTGGTAAGCAATTCCGAGTTTGCATCGGGTTGCCAACCGGGATAAGCGCCATCGAATTCCACTTTGGCACCGGCAAGCATAAATACGCTTTCAACCGACGAACAAACCCACTCTTTGCGGCTTTCCGATGAACTGCGAACCAGCAATTTCACATCAATTTGTCCTTCCGATGATTGAACCAATGCCAGGTTAAGCGAACTTTCCACCACACCCGGGAAATCGGCAAGCATACTGATTACACCGTTGGGACAACCTTCCACAGCATTAATCAAATCGTCCTGAACTTCGATAGGCAGTAGCGATTTTGGCAAATCTGCTTTTTCTGCTTTAAAAGAAATGGCGTTTTCGATACTCGCAAATTCTTCACGGAAAAGCGATTCGTACTCGCTCACCAAATCAACAAGATCATCCGAGAGCTGTTCGGGAATGGTAATCACCGCAAACGATTCTCGTGGAATGGCGTTTCGCAGCGATCCGCCGTGAATACTGGCTAAACGAGCTTCGTAATTTCTGACAATATCCTTCAGAAAACGGTTCATTAATTTATTGGCATTCGCGTGTCCCAAGTGGATCTGTGTTCCCGAGTGTCCACCTTTTAAGCCGGTAAGGTTGATTTTGAAAGCAACATCGCCTTTCTCAATTTCTTCATCGGGTTTAAACTGGAACGATACATTAACATCTGTTCCGCCGGCACAACCCACGCAAAGATCGCCGTCTTCTTCGGTATCCAGATTCAGCATCATAGTGCCGCTCAAAAAACCCTTTTGCAAGCCAAATGCACCGTCCATTCCCACTTCTTCGTCAACCGTAAAAAGTGCTTCAATAGGCGGATGATTCAGCAAACTGTCTTCCAGCACAGCCATCATCATGGCACAGCCGATGCCGTTATCTGCTCCCAGCGTTGTGGAGCGGGCTTTCACCCATTCGCCGTCAATATATGTCTTAATTGGGTCTGTGCCAAAATCGTGCGTAACGTCGGAGTTTTTCTGCGGAACCATATCCAGATGCGATTGAAGAATTACGGTTTTGCCGCTTTCGTATCCTTTCGATGCCGGTTTTTTAATGAGCACGTTTCCTGCTTTATCCTTTTTGGTTTCCAGATTAAGCGATTTACCAAAATCCATTACAAATTTTGTAACTTCTTCCATTTGTCCGGTCGGACGCGGAATTTGATTTAATTCATGAAAGTATTTCCAAACACTTTGGGGACTTAAGCTTAAAATTTCTGATGTTGCCATAATTAGTATTTATTTTTTTTGATTTTCAATTGTCTGCAATCCTAGATTTTCCTTTTTCCGCTTCACGTAAGGAAGAGCTAAAATCCCTATCACGCCCAGCAGGATGATCCAAACCGATTGAACGGTGAAAACTGTTCCGGCAAATGCGCTGGCTTCCTCATACCCAACACCGAGGATAATCAGCGAAGAGATTACCATAAAGTGCCACGTGCCGACACCTCCCTGAACGGGAACAGCAACACCGACGTTGCTCATGGCATAAACAATCCACCCGATTATCGGACCCAGATTCTTCGTGAAATCGAAGGCGAAAAAGCAAATGTAAAAATACACATAAAAACTCAACCAAGCCAGAATGGTATAGATTATTATCTTTTTTTTCGATTTCATCTTAGCAATCAGTGTCATATCATACTTGACAATCTGAAGGAAATTATTTACTTTTTTCACTACCGGATTTTCTTTAAAGTAGGTAAACATCACAAAAATTCCGACGATAATCAGTGCCAGTAACAGATATAACCAGGCGGAAGTGAATATTCCCGTAAGATTTTCGGCGAAGCCGGGATTTTGATGAAAATAAGTAACAAAAAAATCGACATAAAGCGCCAGGCTGATGATAACGAGAACAACGCCTGCTAGAATATCAAGAATTTTATCTACAAAAAAAGTCTCAAAAGTTTTGCCAAACGGAATCTGATCGTATTTAGTTACTATCCCGCATCGCCAAAGATCTCCGGCGCGGGGCAAAAGAAAATTTACAGCATAATTACCGAACGTAGCAAACACAATACTCTCTCTCTTTGGATTATAACCCAGCGAATTAAGAAAAAGTTCCCAGCGTAGGGCACGGAAATAATTACCCAGCAAACCGAATATGAGCGATGAAGCAATAATCCCAAAGTGAGCGGATTTGGCTATTTCCCAAACCTCCTTGAAGCTGGTTTTACGATAAAGTAACCAGAATATGGCTATGCCAAGTGCAAGAGAAAATACAGTTTTAAGAATATCCTGTATGCGCTTTGAGTTCATTGAGTGATTTAATCAGATCTTTCGCGAATAGCTGTCAAAGGTAAAAAATAGGGCTAAAAAGCACTATTTTAACTTATTGTTCTATCCTTTTTTAGCTGTTGATTGCCAAAATTTTTAAATATTTAGTTACCTTTGCGGCCGTAAAGATAGCTAATAATCGCTAATTGACAATGATATCGGTAAAACCTAAAAAAAATCTCGGGCAGCATTTCCTGAAAGATTCAGCAATTGCAAGTCGTATTGCCGACACGCTCGATACTTTTGCGCCGCTTCCTATTCTGGAAGTGGGGCCGGGAACCGGTATGCTTACACAATTTCTGCTGCCCAAAGAAAGAAACCTGACGGTGGTGGAGGTCGATAGGGAGTCTGTTGCTTATCTGAAAGAGAATTTTCCTCAATTAAACGGAAATATTTTGCAGCAAAACTTCCTGACAATGGATTTTGCAAAATACTATGATGGATCATTCTGTGTTATAGGAAATTATCCTTACAACATATCATCACAAATTTTCTTTAAAGTACTCGACAACAAAGATCAGATTCCTTGTTGTTCGGGCATGATACAAAAGGAAGTGGCTGAACGCATGACTGCTTCTCCCGGTAGTAAAGCTTACGGCATACTCAGTGTTTTGCTGCAGGCGTGGTACGATATTGAGTACCTTTTCACGGTAAGCGAACAGGCGTTTATCCCTCCGCCCAAGGTCAAATCGGCAGTTGTGCGGCTCACGCGAAACAAGCGAAAGCGGCTCAACTGCAACGAAAAACTGTTCAAGTCGGTAGTGAAAACAAGTTTCAACCAGCGACGAAAAATGCTGCGAAACTCCATAAAGTCGCTACTGCCCGAAGAAAGCCCTTTGCCCGATGACCCGATGCTCACGAAACGTCCCGAGCAGTTGTCCATCGAACAATTCGAACAGCTAACGAACTTGCTCGAACCATTAACCGGCAAAAATTTCTCGGAAGAAAACAAGAACTGATTATTCATCGATTAAAAACCGAAACATCATGGCGGAAATCAAACTCTTTTACCACAAAGATGGCGTGGTTAGACTAAGCCGCAGCCTTGATTTTCTTAAATCAAATCCTATTCAGAGTTTCCTCTGGATAGACCTCAACGACGTTGACGAAGAAGTAGAAAACGAACTCGAAGATTTCCTGAAGATATACATTCAGGAAGAGGAAGAGATGATCGAGATCGAGATGTCGTCGCGATATATTGAAACGCAAGATACTCTGGTGGTTAACTCGAATTTCCTGTTGTCGAATTTCGAGAGCGATCCGGTTTCGTTTATTCTCAAAAACAACATATTGGTTACGGTTCGCAGTGAGGAACTTATTTCGTTTCACGAAACGGTGAAAAAAATATCGGCTAACCCAAAAGGGTACAATACCGGGGCCGATGTGTTGGTGGCGTTGCTCGAAACCCGGGTTGAATTCGACGCCGATATGATCGAGAACATGACGCATAAAATTACTCAACTCAGTAACAGTTTGAGTCTGCAGGAAGCCGATAAGGAATTGCTGGGTGAGATTAAGAACTTACAGGAAAAGACGATGATGCTTCGTGAGAACATTATCGATAAGCAACGCACCGTTTCGAGTATGTTGCGCAGCGATTTTATTCCGAAGGAATTACAGCCGAAACTATCTATGATGATCAGGGACATTAATTCGCTGGTAGAGCACATTAAGTTTAGTTTCGACCGTCTCGATTATTTGCAGGACACGTTTCTCGGATATGTTAATATCGAACAGAATAAAATTATCAAGATATTTACCATCGTTTCCGTAATTTTCATGCCGCCCACGCTCATAGCCAGTATATACGGGATGAACTTCGTGGCAATGCCGGAACTAAGCCAGAAATGGGGATACCCCATGGCTATTGTTTCGATGGTTATTTCATCGTTGGCAATTCTTTGGTATTTTAGAAGAAAAAAGTGGTTGTGATTACCTTTTTAGGTTCTTCACGACAATATCAACCCAATATTCTCAAATCGTTCATTGTAATCCTGAACCGCGAAGCGGATAACTTCCAAAGCTTCATCTCGACCGTAAACATGTGTGATTTCAGTGTTTCGATCTTCGCCGGGCATATCTTTATAAGTAAGAAAATAGTGCTCTAAGCGTTGAATAACTATTTTCGGAACATCATCTATATTATCATAATGTCCGTAAACAGTATCGTTTTTCAGGATAGCAATTATCTTATCGTCGGCCTGATTACCATCGATCATTCGAAATCCGCCGATAGGAATAGCATTTACCAGCAAATCGCCATGTGAAAGGTCTTTTTCGGTCAACACGCAAATGTCCATCGGGTCGCCATCGCCCATAATATCAGTCCTTCCGGTTTTTTCGTTGCAAAAATCACCCACTCGTTTACCACAATAGGTCTGAGGAATAAACCCATACAAGGCGGGAACTACATTCGAAAACTTTTGCGGACGATCAACACGCAGATATCCGCTTATTTTATCTATTTCGTATTTTACTGTATCGGTAGGAACTACTTCTATAAAAGCAGTTACTTCTTCAGGAGCGTGTTCGCCGATAGAGATTCCGTGCCAGGGATGAGATTTATAACGTAAGCCCATCAATCTGCCAATAGGGTCTGATAATTTGTCAACCATAAATTATTATTTTTTACAAAAATACACAAAAATGACATGCGACAAGTGAAAAAGCGGGAGGGAGTTCAATATTTTTTCAATTCGCTCAAAATCGTGGCTTTCTGTTTTACGCCCACGATTCTATTTTTTTCTTTTCCGTTTTTGAAAATGATTAGAGTAGGAATGTTTCTAACATTGTACTGTTGCGCAACAGACTGATATTTTTCGATGTCTATTTTAGCCACACGAACCGACGTGTTTTGTGTTTCTGCTGCAACTTCATTCAGAATGGGTGCCATCATTCTGCAAGGCCCACACCAAGCTGCCCAAAAATCTACCAATACGGTTCCATTTCTCACTTGCTGCTGGAAATTTTTATCCGTCAGCGTGAGTATAGATGCATGATTTTCAACATTAGGAATATTTTTCATTTTCCATCTTGCAACAATTATCAATATGATAAAACCGAAAACAATTATTCCTAAAACGATGAGAACTATTTTCATAGCATAAATTTATATAATTCTATTCTTCGTACAACAGATATGGCCGTCGCTGTTGCTTAAACTTAAGTACATCGCAAAACCACTTGTCCTTTATTCCCTGTGCCGATTTACCGGCAATAATATCCTGACGGATATAATCTACTCCTACTAATTTTTCGAAAAAGTTAGTAAAGAACTTGTCGCCCATTTTCAGATTTTTATATGCATCGATAACATAAGAAAGATCGAACCCATTTTCCCAAATGTATTCGTGCGACACATTTCGTAAGTCAACTCCATAGCATTTTCTGTTAAGCAAAGGTGGATTTTTGGCTCCCGATACACTGCGGGGAGTAAATGAAAAATCGGAACCTTTAAAGTTCGGATGTCCATAAACCTGAAATGGGAATGATGTACCGCGGCCTAAACTCATAACAGTCCCCTCAAACAAACAGATAGAAGGATATAAATAAATGGACTGAATATTAGGCAGGTTGGGCGAAGGTGCAATCGGCAGTTCGTATCTGGTTTGGTGAGTATAGTTTTCGCAGCGAATAACAGTCACGTCACAAATTCTGCCTTGTGGCAGCCATTTTTCACCGTTAACCATCAGTGCGAGTTCACCCAGCGTCATGCCATGAACAACCGGAATGGGTAGCCAGCCAACTCCCGATTTGTGCTTAATGTCCAGGATTGGCCCGTCAACATAAAATCCGTTCGGATTGGGGCGATCGAGAATGATCATTTTTTTATTATGCTCTGCACAGGCGTCCATCAATCGGACCATGCTGGCGTAATACGTGTAAAACCTAAGTCCTACATCCTGCAAATCGAAAAGCAATACATCGAACTCTTTCATTTTATCGGCGGCTGGTTTTCCACCTCCGCTCCCGTAAAGCGACCAAATTGGAATTCCTGTTTTGTTGTCAGCAGAACTCGCTACGTGTTCACCTGCATCGGCTGTTCCCCGAAAGCCGTGTTCGGGTGAGAAGATTCCAACAATGTTGTAATTATTGCGATGTAAAAAGTCCACAAGATGCTCATTACGGAGCATACTCGTTTGGTTTGCCATTACCGCTACCCGTTTGTTTTTGATGATTGGGAGATATTTATCAGTAATTTCTGCACCTACTTTTACGGTTTGGGCGTGAGTAACGAAAGAGAAAAAGATTAGAATCGTGATAAAAAGTGGTTTCTTCATACTCATTCTATCTCGGTTTTGCTGTATTTTTGTTGCTCGTGCAATCGGTCAAACTCCTCTTCTAGCGAAAGTAACTCTTTCTTAATCTCCTTGAGTTTTTCCAGTGCTTCCACACGTTTCACTTCATCGTCCTTTTTCGATTTCAGCGATTGACGTGCACCTTCCAGCGTCATTCCCTTGTCTTTTACCAAATGATACACAATTTCCACCTGCTGAATGTCCTCTTTGGTGTATTGGCGTGTACCTCCTGTCGTCTTTTTGGGATTGATATTTTCAAATTCTTTCTCCCAGAATCGTAGTAAAGAGATGTTTACGGCAAAATGGTCGGCCACTTCCTGAATGGAATAATACAGCCGTTTATCGTTGAACTGGATTGGTTTTTTACGTTTACCCATAACTTTAATAATCTGCTTTGTGAGGTAAATTACTGATACAAATATACAGATTTTACCACAAACCACAATAAAATTGTATCTTTGCACCTTGAAAATAAAGAACAAAGAGTAAAGAATAAGGAACAAGTCATTGAGCTTTGTACCTTGAACTATAAAACTGTATTTTTAATAATGACTTCACAAGAAATTCGCCAATCGTTTAAAGATTTTTTTGCTTCCAAAGAGCATCAAATAGTGTCTTCCGCACCCATGGTAATTAAAGGCGACCCCACGCTTATGTTTACCAATGCGGGTATGAATCAGTTTAAAGATGTTATTTTAGGTAATGCGCCCATTAAATATCCGAGAATAGCAGATTCACAAAAATGTTTGCGCGTAAGTGGAAAACATAACGATTTGGAAGAGGTAGGCCACGATACATATCATCACACCATGTTCGAAATGTTGGGAAACTGGTCGTTTGGCGATTATTTCAAAAAAGAAGCTATAGCATGGGCGTGGGAATATCTTGTGGATGTGCTGAAACTTGAACCGGACAGACTTTATGCTACGGTTTTTGAAGGAAGTCCCGGAGAAAATCTGGAACGTGACGATGAGGCAGCAGGATATTGGTTGAAATATCTTCCCAAAGAGCGTATTATCGACGGAAATAAAAAAGACAATTTCTGGGAAATGGGCGATACTGGTCCGTGTGGCCCATGTTCCGAGATTCATATCGATATCCGTTCGGATGAGGAACGTGCAAAAGTTGACGGCCTTTCTCTTGTAAATCAAAGTCATCCGCAGGTAATTGAAATCTGGAACTTAGTGTTTATGCAATACAACCGCAAATCCGATAACTCACTTGAACCGCTTCCGGCAAAGGTTATTGATACGGGAATGGGATTTGAGCGTCTCTGCATGGCTGTTCAGGGTAAATTGTCGAATTACGATACCGATGTCTTTCAGCCCATCATCTCCAAAATTGGAGAAATTACAAATACAAAATACGGTGACGATGCCAAAAAAGACATCGCCATGCGTGTGATTGCCGACCATATCAGAACCATTGCATTCTCTATAACTGATGGACAATTACCATCGAACGCCAAGGCGGGATACGTCATTCGTCGAATCTTGCGCCGTGCCGTGCGTTACGGTTACACGTTCCTGGGAATGCACGAAGCCTTTATGTACAAGCTTATTCCCTCACTCATTGAAGTAATGGGTGACGCGTATCCTGAGTTGGAAGCACAAAGAACACTGATTGAGAAAGTTATCAACGAAGAAGAAAGTTCATTCTTGAGAACGCTAGAAACAGGGATCCGCTTGCTCGACAAAGAAATTGCAGAACATAAAAGATCGGGCAGAAACGAATTGGAAGGTGAAATTGCATTTCAGTTGTACGACACATTCGGATTTCCACTCGACCTTACCGAACTTATTCTTCGTGAGCACGATATGAACGTTGACCACAAAGGTTTTGATGTTGAAATGCAAAAGCAGAAAGAACGTGCCCGAAATGCAGCTGCAGTTGAGACCGGTGATTGGGTGAAAATTCGTGACGGTGAAACGGTATTCGTGGGCTACGACGAAACCGAAGCAGAAACGCAAGTACTTCGTTACCGTAAAGTGAAACAAAAGACCAAAGAGTTTTATCAGGTTGTACTTTCCAGATCGCCGTTTTACGCTGAGATGGGCGGTCAGGTAGGAGATAGCGGTTGGCTGGTTGATGAGAACGGAGAAAAAACCGGTATCTTCGATACCAAACGCGAAAATAATCTTCCGGTGCATCTGACAAATAAATTACCGCAACATATAGAGGGCACTTATATTGCCAAAATAGATACCGATAAACGAACTGCAACTGAATGTAATCACACCGGAACTCACCTTATGCACGAAGCGTTGCGTGAAGTGCTGGGTACACACGTGGAACAAAAAGGTTCGTACGTTTCTCCCGAAGTATTACGCTTTGACTTTTCGCATTTTCAGAAAATGACTCCCGAAGAGATCCGTACAGTAGAACAAAGAGTTACTGAAAAAATTCGTAACAACATGCCTATCGAGGAGCATCGTCATGTGCCTATCGAAGAAGCAAAGGCGCAAGGTGCTATGGCACTCTTTGGAGAAAAGTATGGTGATGATGTGCGTACCGTTCGTTTTGGTTCGTCCATCGAGCTTTGCGGTGGCACTCACATTTCTTCTACCGGACGTATCGGAACATTCCGCATTGTGAGCGAGGGTGCTATTGCTGCCGGTGTTCGTCGTATTGAGGCAGTTACTGCCAAAGGTTGTGAAGATTATCTATACAAGACCGAAGATATGCTTCGTGAAGCTAAGAATATGGTTGCTGCTAATGCGCCTGAAATTATGGTGGGGCTCAATAAGCTGGTAAACGAAAATGAGGAGATGAAAAAGCAAATTCAAGAGTTTGTAAAAGAAAGAACCGAACAACTGAAACGGGATATTATTGCCAAAAAACAAGAAATTAACGATATAACGGTCTTTGCCGTTCGTTTGCCGATGGCAATGCCCGAAATTATAAAGGATATCGCATTTCAATTGAAAGGACAGTTCCCGGAAAATATGTTTTTTGTTGCCGGAACCGAATTTCAGGGAAAACCCACGCTTACGGTTATGCTCAGCGATGATCTCGTTGCACGCGGATTTCATGCCGGAAATATGGTGCTCGAAGCCGCTAAACATATTCAGGGTGGCGGTGGCGGACAACCGCACTTTGCTACTGCAGGAGGCAAAAATGCCGATGGATTGAATATGGCAGTGGAGTCTATATTGGAGAAATTGAAATAGAAAAGTCGGGAGTTCGAAGTCAGAAGACCGAAGTGGTAGATTTTCTGCTTCGATTTTCTTTCTAATTCCGCCACTCTCCCTGCAAACAACAGATTAAGTAAACCAGCCGTACGCGGGTATCTTCCACGTTAAGTTGTTCGAAATCCAAGAAAAGTGCTCTTACAAAAGAAGAACTGATAGCGCCTGCTCTCTTATAATCATCATGCATCTCAATAAATTGAGGGTATTCTTTTCCCAATTCAGATAAGAGGTTTTCAAATTTTTCCGACATACCAGGATCAAAAGAAATAATAGGCCTGTTTTTCAAGTCTTCAATCAGGCGGACCCCGCTGCTCAAACTCCAAATAGAACGGAACGTACCCACATGCAACACATCGAGCAACTTAATTTTCTGCTCGTTAGACAATGGATAGCTATCCAACTTTCCTTCCTCCATCGATGATAAAACCTGTTTGTTAAACATGCTGTATCTAGCAACTTTGGCCTCAGACGACGCATCGGGTTGGATACCGATTTCTTGTTCAAATAAATTCAGTAATGCTTGTAAATCGGAGAGCTCCTGTTCTGAAAAAATGGTTTTCATGTTTGGATAATCTGATAATTGGTCGCTTTTTTTAGCTGAGCAGGCAATGAACAATGAGAACATGCAAAGCATCAGTGTAGTATATTTCATAATGCTAACAGATTAAGTGAATGATTTTCTCAAAGATAGTCTATTTTCATTATTTCTTCATTTTTAATCCCTGGTATCATCTTTTTTCATATATTTGAGATGTTTTTAAATCTCAATAATATGGACAAGCGGCAAATTACCCTTAAAGATATTGCCAAGGAATTAAAATTATCACCCTCAACAGTATCCCGTGCGATGAGGAATCATCCTGCTATCAGTAAAAAAACTAAGGAACTTGTACGCAAGTATGCTGTGGAGCACAAATATAAGCCTAATACACTAGCGCTTCAACTTCGCACCAGCCAAAATAAAACCATCGGGGTTATTGTCCCCGAAATTGTGCATTATTTCTTTTCCACCGTGCTTGCCGGAATTCAGGAAGAAGTAGAAAAAGGGAATTATAACCTGATCATTTGTCACTCCAACGAAGATTATGAACGTGAAGTGAAAAGCGTTGAAACCCTACTCGATGCACATGTCCGTGGTATTTTGGCATCTCAATCCAAATCGACCGAAGAATTTTCTCATTTTCAGGATATTGTTGATAACGGAACACATTTGGTTTTTTTCGACCGTATCTGTACCGGAATTAATACCGATAAAGTGGTTATCGACGATTACCGGGGTGCGTTTACTGCGGTGGATAATCTTATAAAAAGCGGATGTCGCCGGGTTGCATTTCTTGGTTCCAATCCGCATTTGCCCATAGCCAACAATCGGAGAATGGGGTACGAAGATGCCTTACGAAAACATAACATTCCCGTCGATAAGGCTCTAATGCAGGTATCAGACACTATTGAACTTGCTCGTGAAATTGTTCCTGCAATGCTTAAAATCGATCCTGTTCCAGATGCTTTCTTCTGCATCAACGATGAAGTGGCGGCCCATTGTATCCGGATGATCAAAGCGGCTGGGTTTAATATTCCGCAGGATATATCGGTTTGCGGATTCACCAATTCAGACATTACCGAAGTTACCGATCCCACACTCACCAGCGTTGACCAGCACGGTTTTGAAATGGGCAGAACTGCTGCTAAGCTGCTCATCAATAGAATAGAGGGAAAAGAAACACGGGGAGGGATCGTAAGCAAAGTCATCAAAACGGATTTGGTGGTAAGAAACTCCACACGCTAAGCCCCAAGTCAATGCATTCGATTGCATAAAATTTTCAACTTTTTTATATCAGATACCAAAATTTGATATTCAAAGCATTGTAAATTTGCTTTTTACAAGATAATAAGAAAAACATTAATATGAAGAAAAGACACCTCTCTTTTTGGGAAATCTGGAACATGAGTTTCGGATTTTTGGGAATACAATTCGGTTTTGCACTTCAAAATGCCAATGTCAGCCGTATTTTTGAAACACTTGGCGCCCGCGTGGAAGATATTCCTATTCTCTGGATTGCTGCCCCACTTACTGGATTAATCGTCCAACCTATTATTGGTCATTTAAGCGATAAAACCTGGTCAAAATACGGTCGCCGTCGTCCCTATTTTACTATCGGAGCTATTTTTACTACACTTGCCCTTTTCATTATGCCCAACTCGCCCGCGCTGTGGATTGCTGCCGGAATGTTGTGGATTATGGATGCATCGATAAATATTTCGATGGAGCCGTTTCGTGCATTTGTGGGTGACAACCTTCCTTCGGAACAACGAACGATGGGTTTTGCCATGCAAAGCTTTTTTATCGGCACTGGCGCGGTAATCGCATCAGCATTGCCTTACATTCTCACCAACTGGTTTGGTGTTCCCAACACTGCTGCCGAAGGCGTGATTCCGCAATCGGTTAAACTTTCGTTTTACATTGGTGGTGTGGTTTTACTGACATCGGTTCTGTACACGGTTTTTACATCGAAAGAATATTCGCCCGAAGAATTAGCCGCGTTTGAACAGGCGGAAGAAAAAATATCGGGACTTAAATCCGAAATAAAACCACCGGTTTCCTCTCATCAGTTTCTTAAAAACGGTTCCATTTGGACAACCGCCGGAATAATTGCGACAGCAATCATCGTTTTGTCGAGACTCGAAGCACAACTTTACATCGTTTCGGGATTGTTATTGACTTTCGGGATTATTTTGCTTATATCGGGAGCATTAACTAAAAAAGGAAATACGGAAAATGGTATGGTGGGTATTATGAACGATTTGCTTCGGATGCCGAAAACCATGGGGCAGTTGGCCATCGTGCAGTTTTTCTCCTGGTTGTCGTTTTACGCCATGTGGATTTACACCACACCCGCTGTTACTCAGCATGTTTTCGGTACAACCGATACCGCTTCGGAACTTTATAATAAAGGCGCCGACTGGGTAGGCGTTCTGTTCGCTGTTTACAATGCTGTTTCGGCTATTTCGGCGTTTTTACTGCCCGTTATCGCTAAACAAATCGGACGGAGAGCAACACATTCCATTGCATTGGCAGTGGGCGGAATTTCGTTTATTTCGTTCTTTTTTATCAAAGATCCCAACCTGCTCATTCTTCCGATGATTGGTATCGGATTCACCTGGGGAAGCATCTTGTCCATGCCGTACGCCATTCTCACCGGAGCACTTCCTGCAGATAAAATGGGGACGTACATGGGAATTTTCAATTTCTTTATCGTGATCCCGCAAATTCTGGCAGCCAGCATTTTGGGTTTTGTTACCAAAGATATTTTTGGCGGACAGGTTATTTTCACGATGGTACTTGCGGGATGTTCGCTCATTCTCGGTGCTTTGTCCGTTTTCTTCGTTCAGGACCGGGATGATGTGTTTAAACTCAAAAAATCATAACTAAATAATGAAAAAACTATTTCTATTACTTTTTGTTACCACGATTTTGTTTTCTTGTGGAAACAATAACAAAAAACAAACAGAAACTCAAACGGCTGTTGGTATTCATCCCGAATGGGTTTACGATGCCACCATTTACGAAGTAAACACACGGCAATTCACACCCGAGGGAACGTTTAACGCTTTTGCCACGCATTTACCGCGTTTGAAAGAGCTTGGCGTGGATATTTTGTGGTTTATGCCCATTCAAACCATCGGCGAGAAAGACAGAAAAGGGACGCTGGGAAGTTATTATTCCATAAATAATTACAAGGAGGTGAACAGCGAATTCGGTTCGTTGGACGATTTCAGAAATGTAGTGAAAAAGGCTCACGACTTGGGTTTGAAGGTGATTTTGGACTGGGTACCCAATCATACCTCGCGTGACCATGCCTGGACAACAGAACATCCCGATTGGTACAGATTAGACAGTTTGGGTAATCCGATAGTTATGTACGACTGGACGGACATTGCTCCTTTGTATTACGAAAAACCCGATATGCGCTCGGCAATGCTCGATGCAATGATGTTCTGGATTCGTGAAGCCGATATTGACGGTTTTCGTTGTGACGTGGCTTATGAAGTGCCGACTGATTTCTGGAAGACCGCGAAAGATTCGCTTGTTGCTGTAAAATCGGATATTTTTATGCTGGCCGAGGCCGAAAAGCCGGAGTTAAACGAATCGGCTTTCGATGCGTTTTACGCGTGGGATTTCCACCATAAAATGAATATGTTGGCACAGGGTAAAGAAAATGTGGACTCTCTTCGCTTATCGCTGAAACGACTAAACGATAATTTTTCGTCCAATGCCATTCCGATGTTTTTTACCTCGAATCACGATGAAAATTCGTGGAACGGAACCGAATTCGAACGAATGGGTGATGCCGTCAAAACATTTGCTGTTCTTACTTATATGCTTCCCGGAATGCCGTTGACTTACAGTGGTCAGGAAGTAGGTTTAAACCGCCGATTGGCGTTTTTTGAAAAAGACAGCATCGATTGGATGGACAAAGGTGGCTTCACCGATTTGTATAAGTCGCTTAACACCCTTAAAAAGAAAAATAAAGGATTGCTTTCGCAAGAAAGAGACGGAAAAATGACCGAAATAGCAAACGATAAACCCGAAAGTGTTTTCTCGTTCAAGCGTGTGAACGAAGGTGACGAAATCGTTTGTGTTTTTAATCTCAGCAAGGATGCGGTAAAAGTTGTTTTCAACGAAGAAATCCCAAGTGCAGGCTTTACCGTTTTCCCGAATGCCGAAACTGCAACTTCCGTTAAAGAACTGGATTTAAAACCTTGGGAATACAAGGTGTTTTATAAATAAGAGTAGAGATGTTAACTGGTGAAAAAGGCTTTCGATAACCGGAAGCCTTTTCTTTTTATTCGCCTGTTTTAAACTCCGGTTTTTTTCGGTGTTGTGTTCCTTGTTCAAATGAATAAGCCATTTCGATAAGCAACGGTTCACTCCACGCTTTTCCGTAAAACGTGATATTAACCGGAAGCCCGGCAATAAAACCCATCGGCAGGCTGATGGCGGGGTAACCCGCAATTGCCGCAGGCGAACTTGAAGAGATACCAAAATTATCACCGTTCACCAAATCGGTTTTCCAGGCAGGTGAACCTGTAGGAGCGATAATAGCATCGAGCTTGTGTTCATTCATTATTCTGTTGATTCCGTTGTCGCGAGCGCCTTTCAGCATATCGTTCAGCATTTTTTTATACTCATCAGATTCAACCGAACCTTTTTCCTGAGCCAGTTCAAATAACTTATGATCGAACCACTCCATTTCAATGCTATCAGCCGATTGCAGTTTAATCAGTTCTTCCACATTTTTTACTACAACGTTTTCGCCCAGTGAAGCAAAATACTTGTTCAATCCATCTTTGAACTCATAGAGCATTATATCAAACTCCATTCTTTCGACTTCAGGAGTGATTATGTTTTTTATTTCGATAACTTCCGCACCACTTTTTTTAATAAACTCAACGGCTTCCAGCATCACCTTGTCGATATGGTAGTTTCTGCCAATCAGTGTTTTATCGAATCCGATACGCTTTCCTTTTAAACCGTCAGTTTTGAGAAAAGAAGTGTAATCCGTGAGGCTTTTCCCTTGCGAATTGATTGTTTTTGAATCCGAATTGTCAACACCTGTCATTACACCTAAACAAATCGTAGCATCGCGCACCGTTCTTGCCATCGGGCCGGGAGTGTCTTGTGTAAAAGAAATGGGAATAATTCCCGTTCGGCTCAAAAGACCGACTGTGGGTTTTATGCCCACGATACCGTTGTTATTCGCCGGACAAACGATGGAGCCGTCTGTTTCCGTGCCGATGGCAACAACGGTGAGATTTGCCGAAACAGCAACTCCTGAACCGGAACTCGACCCGCACGGATTTCGGGTAAGGTCATACGGGTTTTTAGTTTGTCCGCCCAACGCGCTCCATCCGCTGGACGAATAGCTGCTGTGAAAGTTTGCCCACTCGCTCAGATTCGTTTTCCCGATAATCACCGCTCCCGCTTCACGGAGTTTTTCTGTTACCCGTGCATCTTGCAGCGGGAAAGAATTCTTCATAATGATGGAGCCGGCTGTATTTGGCATCTTGTCGTGGGTATCGATGTTGTCTTTCAACAACACCGGAATCCCGTGCATCGCACCCCGGGATTTTCCCTGATTCAATTCCTCATCAAGGCGTGCTGCAATTTCCAACGCATCGGGATTAATCGTAATTACCGAGTTCAGTTTTGGGCCATTGGCATCAATTTCTTCAATTCGATCCAAATAGGCTTGAGTGATCTCCACGATTGTGAACTTTCCGGTTTTGTATCCTTCCTGAAGTTCAGCAATAGTGATTTCTTCCAAATCGATTTTAGATTTTTTTTCCATCGACTCATTGCAACCAATGAATCCAAGAAATAAAAAGCAGAAAAGAACGTTTTTCAAGCAAAAGTTAAGTGTTTTCATAACGGATATTTTTTCTTTCGTCAAAGATAGTTTTTTTATGAATCGTGAACAAACGTGTAGAAATTATAGTTTTATAAGTAATAAGAACAATTTAAATCAGAGCTATATGTGGAAAAGATTAGTTGCAGGATTTGGCGGAGCAGTTGCTCTTAGTGCCCTCCATAAATACGTGAAACGGCATTTCGATGAGGTGCCGGAGTTCAGCGAAATGGGAGAACAGGTTATCGATAAATCGCTGGATGCAGTGAATTTGCAGGTCAAAGACCACGATAAGCTTTACAATGCCACCGTGGCAGGAGACATTCTTACCAACGGAATTTATTACGCGCTCACTCCTTTTAAAATGAGTACGCTTGTCGGGGCATTAGGCGGATGGGGAGCAATGGCACTTCCCAAACAGCTAGGACTGGATAATCGACCCATTGCCGGCACGGACAAAAAGAAAATGATAACCATCGGTTATTACGTGTTTGGCGCCATGGTTGCGGCGGGCATTTATAAGGTTTTAACCCTGAATGAAAGGAAAGAAGAGTGAAGTTTATCAACTAAAACTTAGATTGAAGTTTAGTATAATCAAGGCACATTTTTACGTAAATTTGTGCCTTAATTTTTTTATGCATTACTACACTTATGCCTCAAGAAACAACGGCACAAAAAAAGATTTTCGGCTTTTCATCCAATGTGTTTTACACGGGGATAGTCAGTTTTTTGACGGACACATCAACCAAGATGGTTTATTCCGTCATGCCGATGTTTTTAATGTCCATTGGTGCATCAAAAACCAGTTTATCGTTGATTGAAGGAGTTGCGGAAAGTACGGCATCCTTGCTGAAAGCGTTTTCGGGATATTGGAGCGATAAAATAGGCAAAAACAAGCCTTTTATGACAATTGGTTACGGAATTTCTGCACTCGTAATGCCGCTTTACGCAACGGTTGCAACACCTTTGCAGATGTTATTTTATCGTTTTGCCGAGCGTGTTGGAAAAGGAATTCGCACCGCTCCACGTGATAGCCTGGTGGCCGGCTCGGTTGAACAAAACGAGACAGGAAAAAGTTTTGGGCTACACAAAGCGATGGATAACAGCGGAGCTATTCTTGGGCCCTTGCTCGCTTTTTTCATTCTTTCCCTGAAACCGGATAGCTTTCGATTTATTTTTCTGCTTGCGGCCATACCTGGGTTGTTGGGTATTATTGTGCTGATTTTCGGAATAAAAGAGGCTAAAAACAAGAAAGAAAGTTTGTTACAGAAATTCGAATTTCGGGATTTTCCGAAACGGTTTTATCTGTTTCTTGCTATAATATTTATTTTTACGTTGGGAAATTCCACGGATGCACTATTAATCATAAAAGCCAACGAAGTGGGCGTTAAAGTTGCTTTCATTCCGCTGGTTTACCTGATTTCGAGTGTTGTTTCCGTGGCATTGGCTGTCCCGTTTGGTTCATTATCCGATAGAATAGGGCGTGAGAAACTGCTTATTGCCGGCTTTTTAATTTATGCCGTGGTTTATTTCGAATTTGGATTTACGGGAAACATCCACATCATTGTCGCGTTGTTTGCACTCTATGGCGTATATTCCGCATTAACCGACGGCGTACAAAAAGCGCTTGTTTCGGATTTAGCAGATAAAAACAAAAAAGGCACAGGATTGGGAATGTATAACGCTTTGCTCGGGATTACGTTGTTGCCTGCAAGCTTGATAGCGGGATTACTCTATGATAAAATTAACTCAAGCGTGCCGTTTTATTTTGGAGCGGTTACTGCTGTTTTGTCTGCCATATTAATGTTGGTTTTTGTTATTACAAAGCCAAAAAAGAGAGCGAAGCCTAAGCTTTACTCTCTCTTCACATAAAAACTCTACTATTTATTTCCGGTAATCGTAAAATCCGATTCCGGTTTTTCGTCCTAATAGATTGGCACGAACCATTTTGCGAAGCAATGGATGCGGACGATATTTGTCGTCGCCAAACTCGTGATGCAGCACTTCGATAATGGCGAGGCAAACATCCAAGCCAACTAAATCGGCCAATGCGAGCGGACCAATGGGGTGTCCCGCGCCCAATTTCATGGCTTCGTCAATCTCTTCTTTCGATGCCACGCCGTCGGCAAACGCGCCGATTCCTTCGTTAATCATGGGGATGAGCAGGCGGTTTACCAAAAATCCGGGTGCTTCGGTTACTTGCACAGGCACTTTACCAATTTTTTTGGCGATGCCCGAAACGCAATCGTAAACACTATCGGATGTGAGTTGTCCCCTGATTACTTCCACCAATTTCAACACCGGAACGGGATTGAAAAAGTGTATCCCGATTACTTTTTCGGGGCGTTTTGTAGCTGCCGCTATTTCGGTAATGGAAAGCGACGAGGAGTTGGTTGCCAAAATACAATCGGCGTTGCAAGCCTCGTCCAATTCGCGAAACACGCGCTTTTTCAACTCCATATTTTCGGCAATGGCTTCCACTACCAATCCGGCATCTTTGATGTCGTCGTACGACAAAGTAGTGGCAATGCGACCCAAAATTTGCTCTTTTTTGTCGGCTGTCATTTTCTCTTTTGCCACAACACGTGCCAAACTTTTATCTATATTTTGTACTGCCCGTTGCAGCAGCTCGTCCGACAGGTCTTTCATTACCACATCGTATCCGCCTTGCGCGAATGCTTGTGCAATACCGTTGCCCATCGTGCCGGTTCCAATAATTGCTATTTTCATATTTATCTCCCTTTAAATTCCGTTTTTTCTTTCTTCAAAAAAGCGTTCATTCCGTTTTTTTGGTCTTCGGTTTCAAAACATTGTGCAAAGAGTTCTACTTCGTAGTCGATACCTTTATCGATGCTCATATCCCAACCGTTGTTGATGGCTTCTTTCGATTTTTGCACGGCGATGGGTGCTTGTTTGGCAATGTCTGCCGCCATGGCCAGTACTTTGTCCATCAGCACTTCCGGTTCAACCACCTGATTTACCAATCCGATTGCCAACGCTTCATCGGCAGCGATAACTTTTCCGGT
This sequence comes from Bacteroidales bacterium UBA1035, assembly GCA_002316835.1. GTDB lineage: Bacteria > Bacteroidota > Bacteroidia > Bacteroidales > Dysgonomonadaceae > Petrimonas. The sequence continues at coordinate 29,662 of DCEG01000073.1, forward strand.
AAAAATCAGCTCTTTTGCTTTCGCAAACCCGATAAGGCGAGCCATGCGTTGCGTTCCCGAAAATCCGGGCGCGATGCCCAAACCCACTTCGGGCTGCCCGAATTTCGCTTTTTCCGATGCAATGCGGATATCGCACGCCATTGCCAACTCGCTTCCGCCACCCAGCGCAAAACCGTTTACGGCAGCGATAACCGGTTGCGGACAAGTCTCTATTTTACGGAAAACCGATGCGCCTTTCGCACCAAAAACTTTGGCTTGGTCGTAATTTAAACCGGACATCTCTTGGATATTGGCTCCGGCTACAAATGCGCGCTCGGCTCCGGTAAGGATGATGACACGAACTTCGGCATCGCTTGCCAACATATCAAAGGCCGCGCCCAACTCTTCCAACAGTTTGCTGTTGAGTGCATTCAGCGTTTTCGGTTCGTTGATGGTAACCGTGGCGATGTGATTCTCTTTTTGAATGATTATTTTTTGTTCTTCCATAAGTTCTTTGTATTACTTTTTGTGAAATAGCGCAATGCGGTTTGAGACTGCATTGCGCTTTATTTGATTAAAGACGCGATGAATCGCGTCTCTACTATAACTTTTTCAAAACAACGGCTGTTCCCATTCCGCCGCCGATGCAGAGCGATGCCAACCCGTAGGTTTTGCCGTACATCTGCAATTCGTGAACCAACGAAACAAGAATGCGGTTGCCCGATGCACCGATGGGGTGCCCCAACGCGATGGCGCCGCCGTGCAGGTTAGTGTGCTCGTCAATCCATTCGCGCGAAACACCATGCTCGTCTATCAAACTGGTGATAACGCCAAGCGATTGTGCGGCAAAAGCCTCGTTCAACTCGATGATTTCCATATCCGAAAGTTTCATTTCGGCACGCTGCAACGCTTTGCGGATGGCGGGAACGGGGCCCAAGCCCATCACTTCGGGGGCAACGCCGCCTTCGCCTACGGCTACGATTTCTGCCAACGGTTTCAATCCGTATTTGGCAACGGCTTCCTCGTCGGCAAGCATCACGAACGATGCACCGTCGTTGATTCCCGAAGCGTTTCCGGCTGTAACGGTTCCGTCTTTTTTGAATGCGGGGCGCAACGCTGCCAACTTTTCGGGTGTGCTGGTGCGGTTGGGATATTCGTCTTTATCGAACACGATGGTTTCTTTGCGTGTAACGATTTCCACGGGAACAATTTCTGTTTTAAACTTGTCGCCGTCCACTGCCGCAATGGCTTTTTGTTGCGATTGGAAAGCAAAATCGTCTTGAGCTTCGCGCGTAATGTTGAATTTTTCAGCCACGTTTTCTGCCGTGATTCCCATATGGTAATTGTTGAAAACATCGGTTAATCCGTCGTTTACCATATGATCTACGGTGTTGAAATTGCCCATCTTTATGCCGTTGCGAACCGCCGATGGCAGGATATATCCGGCATCGGACATATTCTCTACACCTCCGGCAATGATAACCGATGCAGCGCCGCTACGGATTTCGGCAACACCGTTCATCACAGCTTTCATTCCGCTTCCGCACACCATATTGATGCTGTATGCAGGAACTTCTGCAGGAATACCGGCGTGAATAGTACACTGGCGTGCTACGCCTTGTCCTTGTCCGGCAGACAACACGTTTCCGGCAATAACGGAGTCGATTTTTGAACTGTCCATACCGGTTTCTTCCAACATGGATTTGATGACAATTGCGCCCAATTGTCCCGGTTTAATGGTAGATAAACTACCCATGAACTTGCCTATGGGCGTGCGTTTTGCTGATACGATAAATACTTTTTTCATTATTTTTAGACTGTTAATTTTTAAACTATTAGAATCAAGAGCCAAGAACCAAGACTTTGGATTATTGGTTTGATTATTGATTTACTATTACTGCTGTTGCGTTAATAA
>DCEG01000069.1 GCA_002316835.1 Bacteroidales bacterium UBA1035
TTAGATGAAATGAATAGTTATGCTGATTCTCCTTCCGAGTTGATATTTGATGATTTTGAAAATCTCTTGTTTCCTAATCACGAGATAGGGCATTACATACTGGGAACACCTGGATCGTTACTCACTTTTGATAAGGGAAAGGTGAACGATTTTGTGAACAGGCAGTACTTCCCTGCGAATATGGTTTTGTTTTCATTCGGAAAGACTCCTTTTCCCAGAGTGGTGCGCTTGACTGAACGGTACTTCGGGTTCCCCGATACCCGGTATTTATTATCCAAAAAGCGCGAACGTCCCTTGGTCGAAACAGCAAAAAAGTGCCAGATTAAAAAAGATACCGCCCAAACGCACGTTATCCTTGGAACCCGCACTTTTGATATGTTTCAACCAGACAGGTATACCCTTTATTTGTTGAATCATATTATTGCCGGTGGAGCTACCAACAGCCGGCTTAACAATTCGCTGCGCGAAAAAAACGGATTGGTCTATAACGTGGAATCAAACATAACATTGTACACTGATACGGGACTGCTTTCCGTCTATTTTGCCTGCGATAAAAGACAAGTGGAACGATGTTTAAAGCTTATCGATAAAGAGTTAAGAAGGATTATGGAGGTTCCGCTGTCTGCAGGTCAACTGGCAACTGCAAAAAGACAATATAAAGGACAGCTGGGCATCGCTTCTGAAAACAATGAAAGTATCTCCCTGAGAATGGCTAAAAGCTATCTTCATTTTAATCATTACCTTCCTTTGGAAGAGGTTTTTTCCCAAATAGATGCCATAAGTGCAGTGCAACTGCAGGAATTGGCGGAGAAATTGTTCTTCCCGGAACAACTGTGTCAGCTGAAATACGTATGATTTAAGAAGTCTTTATCCCTAACAAACATCAAAAAAACATCAACAGGCAGAATTTTTGTTAAAAACCTGTTGAGAAATTCCACACAATTCCCATTCTCATTTTGTGGCTATTTTAATCTGGACTACATTTGATGCATGTTTTTCGTTAAGCATCCGTTGAAAAATTCAAAACCGAACAAAAAAAACCGAACGGTTGTTTATTAAGCATATCAGAAAGTGCAATAAACATTGTTTTTGAACAGGCTATATTTATTAATTAAACAATTAAATTATGAAAAAATTGAGATTATCGTTAGTAGTTGCCATGCTGGCTATAGTAACGGCAGCAAGTGCACAATTGAATTTGGGAGTTAAAGGCGGAGTTAATATGTCGAATTTTTATGGCGATGAACTGACCGACAAAAATATGAAAATTGGTTTTCATGTCGGTTTAGCTGCAGATTATGACTTTGCCCCGAGCATGGCCCTGCAAACCGGATTGTTTTTTACGACGAAAGGTTTTAAATATGAAACCAGTTCATCGGAATATACAGAAAATTTGATGTATCTACAGCTCCCCGTACACCTTGCATACAAACAGGACGTTACCCCTGGAACACGCATCGTCTTCCATGCTGGCCCTTATTTAGCATATGGTGTAGGTGGAAAGAGAAATCTCAAATCTGGTAACTGGCTGGATACGACGTGGGATGTCGATAAGATATTTGGTGATGCAACCCGTCAATATAAACCTTTCGATGCCGGTTTAGGCCTGGGAGTGGGTGCTGAGTTCGGACGTTTTTTGGTAGATATTGGTTGGGATATGGGTTTGGTTAATATTTCCAACAATACTGACGGGAACATCAAGAATCAAAATGCATATCTCTCCGTAGGTTACAAATTCTAATTTTTAAGAATTATAAACGTTGGAAACACCGCTTTTGGGCGGTGTTTTTTTGTTATAAACAGCAAACTTTTGTGAAACTTTTCAACCAATAGTGAGGGTTTTTTGTTTTCCTGCGTCTTATTATCGGAAGCGGGCAAGAACATCGCTTCATTGAATTTTTAAACAAACTAACTATTAATTTAAAAAAGTTATGAAAAAGATTGTATTGGTATTGGCCATGGTGGCCGTGGTTGGAGCTGTGTGTGCTCAGGGATTGTCTCTAGGAATTAAAGGCGGGGCAAACATGTCAAATCTTTACGGGAAAGAGGTAAAAGACACCAAGATGAAATTAGGTTTTAACGTGGGTGTAGCAGCTGATTATGAGTTTGAATCCAATGTGGCTATTCAGTCGGGATTGTATTTTACTACGAAAGGAGCAAAACTATCTTCCACAAATATAGACCAGAAAGTAGGAGACATTAAGCTTTCAGGTACAGTGGATAAAACAGCCAATGCCATGTATTTACAGGTTCCTTTGCACCTTGCCTATAAAATAGACGTAACCCCCGGGGCGCGTGTTGTGTTGCATGCCGGTCCCTATGCGGCCTATGGAGTTGGAGGCAAAATAAGCGGTAAGTCAACTGTAAAAGTTTCAGGCAATGTGCCGGCAGATCAAAAAGCAGCAGTCGACGCTGCCCTTAAACAGATAAATGCCTCTACAACTACTAGCGTTAATACTTTTGATAAAAAAATGGGGTATAAGCCTTTCGATGCCGGTGTCGGTATAGGTGTTGGCGCCGAATTCGGTTCTCTTCTTGT
>DCEG01000117.1 GCA_002316835.1 Bacteroidales bacterium UBA1035
GCACAGTCCGGTTAGTGTACCTGCTTTGGGAGCAGGGGGTCGCGAGTTCGAATCCCGCCACCCCGACGAATATCTACCAAGAACCGCAATACCACAACGTTTGATACGTTGTCGGTATGTCTTACCGGGACAGAAGCGGGACAATATGACTATTTTTTTGGCATTTTACCGAGACAGATACGGGACAGAAGTAAGTAAAATGTGTAAAAATAGATATTGATTATTAGATAGTTATAGGATTGGAAACGTGGGAAAAAAGTCCCGCCACCCCGACGAATAGAAAACCACCTGCAATTTATTTGCCGGTGGTTTTACTTTTTATCTATGTTGTTGTTCGTATTTTTGTAATCAGCTGAATGTGAGTCGCTTTACAGTTTAGGGGAAAATTAGGGAAAAGGGAAAAAAGAAGAAGGTAACCAGCTTTTTTATAGATGACTACCTTTGTGAATTGTTGTCTCACCAGGATTCGAACCTAGACTGACTGAACCAAAACCAGGAGTGCTACCATTACACCATGAGACAATCCTTAATGTGCTTCGTGAAAAGCAGTGCAAAAGTATAACAATATTTATAAATGGCCAAATATTTGGCTTGTTTTTTTCTCGTCAGTTGATTTAACTAAACAAACATCATGCGGGCACGACAGGCAATTCCTTTCTCTTGAGTAAGAATCTGAAAAGAATATTCATTTTCTGCTTTTGTTTCCCGATAAACTTCTCCGGTATCGCCAAAAGTAATTTCTTTCAAGAAATTTATTTCAAATCTTTTCAGTTTATTTGTTAAGTAAAAATCCAGCGAAAAACAATCAGCAATCCATTGGATATAAAATGGGCTGCTCGTGTGTCGGTTTACATCAATATGGCTGTATTTCACTTCAAATCGATTAGCTACATCACCCTTAACGTTTGCAATTCTTGCAGGAGCACCAATGGGTGTTGTTTCCGGAAAAATGAAATCATTCAACGATGGCAGTGTATCCAACAAAACACTCTGGCGGGTTTGCATGTCTATTACTGCCCAGGAAGAAGATGCATAGCCAATAAGCTTGTCATTGCCATTGGTAATACGAAAATTACGGGTAGTAAACATTGTCCCCACATCTTGAATCCACGTCTCTATAGTTATCTCTTCGTTTTCTAATGGAAATCTCTCCATATCCATCGCGAAACGTGAAAGCACCCACGTGTAATCATCCGACTGCAATTTCAGTAATCCAAAACCTTTATTATCAGCATCTTTTCCGGCTGTTTTTAAAATTAAATGGAACAAAGACGATAATGATACTTTCTTTTGAAAATCGATATGCTGTGCTGAAATTTGGTAATGATATTTACGTTTTTTATCCATACAATTCAATAGGTGTTCAATTGTAATTCAATTGTTTAGTTGCTTATATTCAACACAACAACTAATATCACGAACGTAGTGAGTAACTTACCATAGAATTACATGAAGCGAATTGCAGTAAAGACGCGATTGATCGCGTCTTTACAATTACAATGCTATCAACAAATAATAGTTTTTCTTACCGCGTTGTGCTAAAATATATTTATCGGCTATCAAATAAGAACTGTCGATAACTGACTCAAAATCTTCCAGTTTGTCTTTATTTATCGATACACCACCAGCCTGAACGGTTTTGCGCATCTCACCTTTAGAAGGGAAAACAGTTGCAGATTCCGTTAGTAAATCAACGGCTTTGATGCCTTCGGCAAGAGAGTTTTTCGAAATCTCGAATTGCGGAACGCCTTCGAAAACCTGTAGAAAAGTGGTTTCATCAATCGAACGTAAGGCTTGCGATGTAGCTTTTCCAAAAAGAATTTCCGATGCACTCACGGCCATATCGTAATCTTCGCGACTATGAACCATTACGGTTATTTCTTCGGCCAACCGCTTTTGCAACGGACGTAAATGGGGTGCAGCTTGTTGTTCTGCAACTAATGAATCGATTTCGTCTTTCGACAATGATGTGAAAATCTTGATATATTTCTCAGCATCGGTATCGCTAACATTCAACCAGAATTGATAGAATTGATACGGCGAAGTGTATCGGCTGTCTAACCATACGTTTCCGCTCTCTGTTTTTCCGAATTTTCCGCCGTCGGCTTTGGTAATAAGCGGACAAACCAGTGCAAAAGCTTCGCCCCCTGCAATGCGGCGGATAAGCTCTGTTCCGGTAGTGATATTTCCCCACTGATCGCTTCCACCCATTTGTAAACGACAACCGTAATCTTGATAAAGATGCAGAAAATCGTACCCTTGCATCAGTTGATAAGAAAATTCGGTAAACGACATGCCTTCACTGGCTTCACCGCTCAGGCGTTTTTTCACAGAATCTTTCGCCATCATATAATTTACGGTGATATGTTTACCAATATCTCGTATGAACGAAAGAAACGAATATTCTTTCATCCAATCATAGTTATTTACCAGTATGGCTCGGTTGGGAATATCGCTTTCAAAATCGAGAAATTTTGCCAGTTGTTTTTTTATCGCTTCCTGATTGTGACGCAACGTTTGCTCATCCAGAAGATTTCTTTCTGCCGATTTCATCGACGGATCGCCAATCATTCCCGTGGCTCCGCCAACAAGCGCTATCGGCGTGTGTCCCGAGCGTTGGAGATGTTTGAGCATCATTACACCGACTAAATGGCCAATGTGCAGTGAGTCAGCTGTTGGGTCAATCCCCAGGTACCCCGATGTTTGTTCTTTCAGTAATTGTTCTTCCGTTCCGGGCATCACATCGTGAATCATGCCACGCCAACGGAGTTCTTCTACAAAGTTCATATTCAATTGTTGTTCAGTTGTAATTCGATTGAAATTCAGTTGTAATTCAATAGATACTCGTTGTTTTCTTGATGTTTTCACCGCCACGACTAATTACCATTGAATAGCGGCGTAGCCGAATTACGCAAAGCTAATATCTATTGAAAATGAGTGCAAAGATACGTTTTTCTTCGCAGAAAACGGCTCAATTATTGATTCTTCTTGATCAAAATGACGAACAAGGTGATGACATTGAGAATCTCTAAACGGCCTAGCAGCATGTTTACTGATAATAAATATTTGGCGGCATCGGGTAGCCCGGAGAAGTTGGATAACGAACTGATCTTCCCGAATCCTGGGCCGACATTCCCGATAGACGTGATAGATGCAGTAAAAGCAGTTATGCCATCAATATTCATGGCTGCGAGGATCAATGTGACAACAAAAAAGATGAGTATATAAAGAATAATGAAAGCCATGGTTTGTAGTTCCAGCTCATCGGTAACGATACTGTTATTCATCTTGGTTACATAAATGCCTTGAGGATGTTGAATAAGTTTAATCCGTCGTTTTAACGACATGAAAAAGAGATAAATCCGATCGAATTTAATGCCGCCACCCGTGGAGCCCACCATAGCGCATTGTATAGTGAAATAGATAAGTATAATTTTTGAGAATAGTGGCCAGGACTCGGTATCCAGCGTTGCAGCACCGGTAGTTGATGTGAGTGAAACCACTTGAAACGATGAATGGCGAAACGCTTCTCCCCAACTGTATCCACCGGACCTGATCAAATCTACAGCAACCAAAATTATCCCGATGAGGATGATCAAAGTGTAAGCTTTAATTACTTTAGAGGTAAAAATGTTATTTTTATTTCCTGTAAATGTAAGGAAAAGAAGACCAAAGTGCAAGCTGCTCAGATACATGAAAACGGTCAATGTGACTTCGATCCACACATTGTTGTAATAGGCAATACTCAGATTTTTAGTTGAAAATCCACCGGTGGCAATAGTAGCGAAAGAATGACAAACCGCGTCGAAAAACGACATTCCCAATATCCACAAAAGCAAGATAAGAAGTACGGTAAGGCTGATGTACACAATACTGATGATACGTACAATCCGCTTAGCCCTCATACTGAAATTCATTAGCGATAATCCTGAAACCTCACTGCGATAGATACTGGTACGAATCCCTTTGGAGTCGGGGAGAATGAGAAGCACAAACAGGATTATGCCGACTCCGCCTATGAAATGAGTGGATGAGCGCCAGAAAAGCATCCCTTTTGTCAGTGCTTCCACGTTTTGTAAAATGGTTGAACCGGTGGTTGTATATCCCGAAACGCTTTCGAAGAGTGCATTTGTAAACGTGAACTCGCCACCCCACATAAAATACGGAACAGCTCCCGCAAAACAGGTTAGTATCCATCCAAAAACGCTGATTGCCATCCCTTCACGGAAATTAATTTCATCGATTTTCTCTACAAAGATTTGTGGGAAAAGGCCTAAAATTGTGCAAACTACGGCACTGTATAAAAGTGGTGTGAGCGAATTTTCGCGAAGGAAGAATGAGATTGCTGTGGAAATATAAAGAAATAGTGCGTTGAACAGTAGCACGTATCCCAGGTATTTTGCAATTACTTTCGTTCTCATCAAAATCGTTATTTTACCTTTAGTCTGGCAATCAGGTTATTAATTTCGCTTTCCAGTGTTTTTATTTCATCTTCCAGTCTAATTTTTGCATCAATTCTCCCCTTTTCGGGATAATGTGTTTTTACGCCTTCTATCAGACGATTAATGGGGTTAATGAAATACTCAGAGATAAAAAAGTTGAGTAAGAGTGCAAAAACAATGGCAGCTACAATAGAGACAATAGCAGGCATCATAGCCCTTTTTGAGTTTTCTTTCATCAGATCCGTTTGTTTGTAAACGCCGTCCTGGTTTAGCTGCATCAACTCGTTAATTGTCTTTTTTGTAGCAAAAAATAATTGTTGATTCTGAAGATAAATTTCATTTTTCTCTTCCAGCGTCCATCTTTCACTTGCATCGGTTGTTTGTTTAACAGAAGTATGAAATTTTTCGTATTCCTTTATAACCTCGTCGATATATTTGTCTTCATCTTTTTCGGTAATATTGTTTCGGGCAACTCTAATGGCGTTTTGTATTGCCGAGTAAGCGTAATCAATGGTTTGGCTTCCCGTTTCACGGTTCCCCATCAGGTACATTAACAAACCGCTGTCTTCTCTCTCCAATGCATCGAGCATATTTTTAGTTTGCTCAATTGATTTGTAGTTGTCGTCCATCACATTTTTGATAGATACGCCTACCTTGTTAAATTCGATAATTGACATAATTGCAGCAATTACAAGCATTAACACCAGCAACATGAAACTCGAAAATATTTTAGCTCTCAACGATTTAAGCATAATAACCTGTTTAGATCATGAATAATTGAAATTCCGCAGCAAATGTACATGTTTTATGATTTGTTTACAAGATATGAATTTATTTTTTGCAGCGAAACAAAAAATGGAGTGCCAATTGACACTCCATTTTACTTTGTTATTCTAAGTTGATTCTTATCTCAATAAAGACATAAAATCCTGATTGGTCCTGTATTTCGCAAATTCCAGATCGTTCAATGCTCTTGTTGTCAGAGTTTTGTCCATTGTAATAGCAGAACGTAAATTAGTCATCACATTGTTGAAATTGTTGGTTCTTGATCCGACAATCGCCATCAGATAATAGGTCAATGCGTTGGGATTTTGAATAGCCTTCAACGTCAGGTCGGCAGCGTTGTAGTTTCTTGTCAGAATTTGTGCTAATGCAGCATTATTCGATTTTGTGCTACCATAAGCATCTACAGCTTGATTGTAATCACCTTCCATCAGATAAAGTAATCCCATGGCTGCATCGAGGTTATTTGCGCTCGAAGCTTTACCCAATAATTCTTTTGCAGATTGAGTATTGCCGTCCATCATGGAGAATAACGCTTTGTTTACATTAACCTCTGCTGCATTGGGTGAGACTAAAGCTGCACGATCCAACGCTTGTTTTGCGTTTGCATATTCACCACGTTGATAGTAAGTAGTAGCCATATTGTTCCAACCTCTGTAATCTTGCGGGAAGTTTACGGTAACGTATTGATAGATTTTTTCTTTGTCTGCCTCGCTGTCGGTCAATGTTGAAGCATAAAGCAATTCTTCAACCGAAAGTTTTTTGGGATCGGTACGCCAGAATTCCATGATTTCCTCATCCGATTTGCCGATAATTTCGATATTTGCCGTGATGCGTGAGCGACGCAATTGTGGCAAAATAGTAGATGCTAAGTCATTATAGACAAATGAGATGTTTTTGATTTCACGCTCACGTGTTTCCGGATCGGGATACATTGATAAGACTCTCAATACGAGTTCTTTGTCTTGCAAATCCGAGGCTTCGAGCAGCTGACGGAATCCTTCCCAGTCTTGTGCTGTGTAGCGTGCGTTTACATCAGCATCAATTTTTCTTCTTTTCAGTTCACCTTCCAAATATTGTGTAGTGTTTTTTTCTCTTTCGGCAGCCAGTCTCTCATTCAGCGAGAGTCCGCCGTCGGGTGAAGCATAAGCCGAAACTTCGATATCTACGTTCTGACGCGGATCGTTAAAAGCGTCCTGCACACGTTGTTGCCACGAGCGCATATCTTGTGAACCGGTTTCCGATGAACGTATATTTGCCTGCTGAATTACGAAATGAATGTTTGCATCCTGCGTTTGTTTGATAATGCGCTGGAACCCATCATCGGCAACGGATGGATCCGTTGTCTGAGCACTAGCTAATGCCGATGTGGCAATAATACCGTCGGCAACTTTCACTTCAGGAAGTTTTACCGATTTATTCTTGATCTTAGCATCGAACCTCATAAAAAGTTCCGAAGTCAGCATTTCCGGTTGATATGGAAAACTGAAACTCATGTTGAAGTTTCCGCCGCGTGTGTAGGGAATTTCGATAGCGTTGCCCGAAACGTTTTCTCCCTGATACGTTTGAGCTGATCCATATGATTCTTTTGAAGCGGCATATTTCAATACCGGGGTAATTCTTACGGTTGCGTTCTTATTGAACCATTTTTCGGGGAAAGTTCCGTTAACGGTTACTGGAACACTTTTTCCAACGGTTTCCAAAGGAGATGGTGTTGCGTTGAAGTTCGATTGTGAAAGGGGTTTTAAATTGCTACACGATACTGCAAAAACGGCAAACCCAATAAGCAGAGCGTAGAAAGATTTTTTTCTCATTGTCTAATTGATTTTTATTTTCGTTTGTTGATTCTCTCAAAAAATGGCCAGATTATCCATAGTTATTTCTTCTTACTTTCTATTCAGGATTACTTGAAAAATAGTTCAACAAAAATACCTTTTTTCTATGATAACAGAAAATAAACATATCACATTTAGCTATTTTTTAGAAATACCATACTAGATAGCTTCTCGAACAAAAAATAGAAGATTTGGTTTTATTCATAAGAACATCACAGACGACATGACTATGAAAAAAGTATTATTTATATCGATAATATATTTCTTTTTAACGGGATGCGCAAGCCAGAAGAAAACATCGGCGCTCGTTGATGATAAAATTAGGGATTGTCCTGAAGTTATGATCGATAACCGGATGCCACAAATTATTGATGAAAACTCTGAACTCAATGTGCCACCAGGAAAATATTACATTTACAAAGGCGAACGGCACGAAATTGCTGAGTTTGATACAGCCTGGATCAATCGCAATTGCGATGTTGAAGTACAAGTGGTTTATTGAATATTAAATCCTAATTGCTTCAGCGTAGGTAGAATATCCGGATGGACGTTTTTTACTATGTAAGCATAATATTCTCTGCGTAACGGATAATTGGATCGGAACCAATAGAATTTATCAGGATTTTCTTTCAGCTTCTCCGTCTCCTTCATAGGATTATAAGTCCGCCAAATGGCATAAGCCAATTGATTGTTTGGTTCTATTTTTTTTAAGTCGATAATTGGATTTTCTGGTTGTGGTAGGGACATTAATTTTATAGGATGAATACCTAACTCAAAAAACTCATTCAGATTTTCAAGCGACATTTTGGTAGCTGTCCATTTGCCGTCGGCGGAATATCCGGCGATGTGTGGTGTTGCAATATCAACCAGTTGAAGCAGTTCCGTATCGATATTGGGTTCGTTTTCCCAGCAATCGATGACTGCTCCCGATACTTTTTTTGACTTCAGTGCATTATTCAAAGCCGGGTTATCCATCACACTTCCGCGACACGAATTAATAATAAAAGGTTTTTTACCCAAGGTATTGAAAAACTGCTCATCCGCTAAATGATAGGTTTTGTGTTTTCCTGTTTTTGTTAATGGAGTATGCAGCGTGATAATGTCGGATTCTCGTTTAATCGTTTCCAAATCTACAAACGGGCGAAAGGAAGACGATGCACGCATCGTCTCTACAAGCGGTGGATCGTTTAACAATACATGCATTCCCAGCTTTTTGCAAGCCGCTTCAACTTTGCTTCCCACATTACCGACACCTACAATTCCGATCGTTTTATCTATTAAATCAAACTTGTATTTTTCCGCTAAATACAACAGCGAAGCTGTCACGTATTGTGCTACAGAATTGGCATTACAACCCGGTGCTGTGCGCCAGGCAATGTTGTGCGAGTCGCAATATTCGGTATCGATATGGTCATAGCCGATAGTTGCAGAGCAAATTAGCTTTACGTTAGTTCCTTCCAGAATATCTTTCCCAAAATGAGTAACGGTGCGCACTATAAGCGCGTCTTTATCACTTATGGTTTCTTTGCTAAATTGGTTTCCTGATAAGTACTCCACTTCGCCGAACTGTTCGGCTATACCTTTTAAATACGGTATGTGTGCGTCTGCAAGAATTTTCATATGATTAAAACTATTATTTTCAAAGGTATCATATGTAACTCGCTTTAATCATTATCATGGGTGTGATTAATTTATATGCTCGTTTCATATTAAACTAGACAATAGAACCAAGATTCAAGAAATAAAACTTTTCTTTGAGCTTTTCAAATCCTATTCTCAAATCGTAAATTAACTTAGTATTTTCTTTTCGGATTATCTTTCCACATCAGCAGCGCACGGGCAATGGCCTGTTCTGCGATGGGAGCCATAATGGCATAACCTTCAACAGTGGGATGCACGCCGTCACCAGATAAGTTTTCGGGTAAACCGTTTCTATCATCGGCCATAGCTGAAAAATAATCGCAATAAACCGCTCCGTGAGTTTCTGCGTATTTTTTTATCCTGCGGTTTAATTCCACTATTTTTTCGGCAGGTTCCAAGCCCGGTCTCCACTTGTAATCATACGCGGGAAGGACCGAACAAAGCACCACCTGAATTCCGTTCGCCTGCGCCAGTTCAGTCATAGAATGAATATTATCTTCGATCATTTCCAGCGTCGACGGTCCCGTATTTCCTGCGATATCATTAGTTCCTGCGAGAATAACTACCACTTTCGGATAAAGATTAATGACATCCTGACGAAAACGAAGCAACATTTGAGGTGTAGTTTGTCCGCTGATACCGCGATTGATGTATGGTCGGTTTTCAAAAAATGCAGGAACTTTTTCAATCCATCCCTGTGTAATGGAATTTCCCATAAAAACCACGCGATCGTCGCAAGTTTTTGGCATTCCTACTTTAGCATTATCTTCTTTGAATCGATTTAAATTTGCCCAATCCTGCGCTTCGGCAAGAGATATAAAGCACATTGCTACAATGACTGTAAATAGTGTTCTCATATTGTGATTAATTGATTTTTCCTTTAAGTGATATTTTGTTTTGATAGAAGTTAAAGTTGGTGGAATGCTCAATCGATACATCTGGTTCTTGAAAAGTGAAAACAAACTTTTCGTCGTTGGGACTTTCAATATAGCGAAGAACCAATTCCAATGTTTTTTCGTTTTTCCATGTGTAATTACCTGCAACTTTGAAAGGTGCTAATCCGGTTAAACTTGCTTTGGCTCTGGCTGTAAGGCTGGGACCGTGACGCATTGTTTCTTTTTCTATCCATGTAGTAGGAATGAACATAAAATCGTAAGTTGTTGTATCTTCTTTTATCGTCATTTTACAAATATCATCCTTAAAGCTTAACAACAATTCTGAGATGTTTTGTTGATTTTCTTCTATCGCAATGGTTTTTCCGGTAATGTTTTGCTGAATATCAGACGTGGTTTTTGTAGTGTAAGTTGGCAAAGTTAAGCTTGCTAAACGAGATTTTAGCTTGTTTACGGCTTCATCGTTCTTGGCTAAGGCTGTTTCGCTTAAAGCAGGATAAAGATATTCCCACACCAGATTTAACTGCTTTTGCATATCGATAGAGTTGGCGGTCATGATTATAACAGCATCTTTCTCAGGAAGAACGAGGATATATTGCCCGAAAGCTCCGTCGCCCCGAAATGCATTGTGTGTTGTTTGCCAGAACTGATATCCGTAACCTTGTGACCAATCGTTAGAAGGATCTTCGTCACCTGCAACGGTCTTTATCTGTTCCGAAGTAGCTGCATTTACCCATTCTTCCGTCAAAATCTGTTGATCTCCCCATTTACCTTTTTGCAAATACAGAAGTCCCAGTTTTGCCATATCTTCTGTTTTTATACGAAGGCCCCAACCACCCACGTTTATTCCCTGCGGATTCACTTCCCAATCAGCATCTTTAATTCCAAGCGGTTCAAACAATCGGGGGGTGAGGAAGTCAATCAATTTCTCGCCGGTAACTTTTTGCAGAATTGCAGATAACATAAATGTTGCTGCAGAGTTGTATAGAAATACTGTTCCCGGTTCGTTCACAATTGGCGCAGCCAGAAAAGTCTTGATCCAGTTGTCGGTTATTGTTACCTGAGGTTCGATTTCGTGCCCGGCGGACATTTTCAACAGATCGTCAATATCCATTTGAGCAAGGTAAGGAGAAATTGTGTCGGGTAACGACTCCGGAAAAAATGAGATCACTTTATCGGTTAGTTTTAATTTACCTTCGGCTTCAGCCAATCCGATTGCGGTTGAGGTGAAGCTTTTAGATGCTGAGTACATTGTGTGCTTCAGATCGTGTCGATAAGGCGACCACCAGCCTTCGGCCAATACTTTTCCGTGTCGCACGATCATAAAGCTGTGAACTTCGATGCTTCTGTCGCGAGCACTCTCAATAGCATCAATAAATTTAATAATGGCTTCGGATGACAAGCCTTCGGCTTCGGGAGTGCTGCGGGGTAACGAGATTTCACCACTATTTTGAACGTTTTGGGTTTTGTTGACGCAACTGACTGCAATAAGCGACAGAAACAGAACGAATGTAATGAATAAGCTTCTCATTGTTTTATTGATATAAGAGTTTGATTCGCCAAAATTACGAATAATTCGATTAATTTATTTCGAAAATCTTTCCAAATGTGCGATAACATCGTCGTTGTTATCGTAAAGCCCCAGATTGAGGTTCATCAAATCGCCACGATCAGACATTTGCTCTATTATCGGGAAAATAGGGCGTTCGTTGGTCCAGAAATTTTTATTCAGGAAAATCATAGGACTGGCGTAGCCATACGATTCATAATGGTTCTGAGCCAAATCCTGAAAAACTTCCTGAATAGTTCCTGCGCTTCCGGGCGTGAAAATCACGCCGCCTTTGGCGGTAGCCAGCAAACCTTCTTCTCGAACGCTGTTCTCGAAATATTTGGCAATTTTAGTAGCAAAAGGGGTGGGGAGTTCGTGCCCGTAATGCCATGTTGGGATTCCCAGACTATCGAATTGGGGATTGGGGAATTTTTCCATTACTTCGAATGCCGATGAAAGCCATTTTTCGTCAGAATAAATGGGAGCAACGCTCAATATATTGATAGCATGCAAAAGTTCATTGTTGGTTCTTCCTGCCATCCACGCACCTACGTGCGTAGCTTCCATAGACCCGGGGCCGCCGCCTGAAAGCATCAGATAGCCGTTTTCGGTAAGCAATTTCGATAGTGAAGCAACCTGAAAATACATTTTGTCGGTACGCTTAATTTTATGTCCGCCCATTATTGCCACGAGCTTTCGCTCATCGAAACCAGCGATGTATTCGTGCAACGAATCGGTGATGGAGTGGTCATGCAACCGTTGCGCCAACGTATCCTTAATCGATAAATTTTCCTGAGATTTTTTGTAATAATCATACACGATTTTATCGAGCGTTTTGAAATACGTTTCGGGTTCATGGCGATTAAAATCGTTATAAAGCGAGTTTTTGTTGTACAGCCGATTCGGGTAAGTGTTGAACGGAACATCCAGGACGGGAAAGATAAAGTTCTCAGGCAGTAAATGATGCAACAGGTCGTCAGACATAGTGCATCCCAAAAACAAACATTTGGAAAATGTGATGTTAAGCATCAGCGATTCAATATTGCTCAGATCGAGTGATTGAACGGCAATTTCTTCTACGTGTGAGACCGTTAAAAAACTTTTTAGTTTGGAAATAGATTCGAATTGTTGCATAATGAATATTATATTACGCGTAGAGTCACACGGCCGTGTGTCTCTACTACGAAAATAACGCCTTCTTTGCCCAAATTGTTTGTGTAACTCCGCGAACGGACAAATACAGAATAAACGCCAGCCACAACCCGTTATTTCCTATTATGGGTGTAGCAATATAATAGCAGGCAAAAAAGACGATAGCAGAAAATATCATGGCATTCCGCATTTCTTTCGAGGCTGTTGCGCCGATGAAAATACCGTCCCAAAGGAATGCGGCGAAGCCGGTTATCGGAATAAGTACCGTCCAAAAAATGAACGATTTTGTTGTTTCAATTACAGCGGTATCGTTTGTGAGAATTTGCAGTATCTGATTGGGAAAAAATAAGTAAATAATTACTGAGATAGCGCTAACGATAAATCCCCAGAAAAATAATCTTCGCAGCATATGCCTCAATAAAAGCTTGTTGTTTGCCCCTACGTACCTACCCGTTAATGCTTCTCCGGCATATGCAAACCCGTCCATGAAATAGGAGAAAAGCATAAAAAACTGCATTAACAGCGCATTTGCTGCTAAAATCATATCACCCATTCCCGATGATACAAACGTGAAAAACGTAGTGACGAGCGTTAGCAGGAACGTGCGCACAAAAACATCGCCATTCACTTTGAAAAAAGATCGGATAGCTGCTGCATCAAAAATGGTGGATTTAACAATGTATTTCTTCAATCTACCATAGAATTTGTGCCACATCAGAATACAGATGACAAACGTAATTAATTGCGAAAGCATTGTCCCTAAAGCAATTCCTTCCACCTTCATCCCTAATCCGAAAACAAACAAAAAGCTCAGAGCAATATTCAATAAGTTGTTGAGAATAGCAATGATCATAGGTGTTTTTGCATTCTGCATTCCAATAAAAAAACCTTTAAATGCATACGTTCCGAGCACTGCCGGAGCACTCCAGACACAGATACGGAAATAAATTTCAACTGCACTTTTACTTTCAGTACCAGACTTTATGAGGCTAAGAGCAAACTTCCCAATCGGATATTGCAACAAAATAATCAGCAAACCAATCCCTAAACCAACTATAAGCGAGCGTATCAGCACGTTCATCGCTTCAGTGAAATCACGTGCACCGTAAGCTTGCGCGGCAAATCCGCTTGAACTCATCCGGATAAACCCGAAATTCCAGTAAATCATGTTGAAGATATTGGCTCCCAATGCAATGGCACCGATATACACAGCCGAACCTAAATGACCAGCAATGGCAATATCTATCATGCCAAGAAGAGGGACTGTAATGTTGGTGATTATATTGGGAACGGCAAGCCGGAAGATTCTTTTATCCATGGCTGCAAAAATAATACAAAACATTGACACAGGTAAAAAAGTATTTTGAAAGAAAAGAATATCTTTTAAAAATAAAAGAAAATACGTTGTTAAGATTAACTTCCTTTTTTATATCTTTGCTTGATAAAATTTGCAAATCAATAAGTGATTAACTTTATTGCTCAATAACAGAAAAATTGTATGGACAAAATTCAGGAACTCACCTCTAAGCTCTACACGGAAGGGGTAGAAAAAGGAAAAGAAGAAGCCGATAAAATTATTGCCGAAGCAAAAGCACTGCGTGATCAAATAGTGGAAGATGCCAGGAAAGAGGCCGAACATATCATTTCATCGGCAAAGAAAGAAACCGGTGAATTAAAGAACAATACCGAATCTGAACTCAAGCTTTTTGCATCCCAGGCGGCCGAAGCGCTGAAAAGCGAAATCACAAACTTAGTAACCGATAAATTATCGGCTTCTAACGTAAAAGCTGCCGTGGAAGACAAATCTTTCATGCAAAAATTAATCACCGATTTGGTGCAAAACTGGTCGAAGAACGAAACATTAAAAATTGGAGTAGAAAGTTCCGAAGAGTTAAAGAAGTACATTTCCGGAAATGCCAAAAATCTGATCGATAAAGGCCTGAAAATTGAATCTGTGAATGGATTGAAAACAGGCTTCATCTTATCTCCTGAAGATGGTTCTTACAGGGTGAAATTCGGTGAAGAAGAGTTTGTTGAATATTTCCGCGAATTCCTGCGTCCGCAAATACAAAAACTGCTGTTCTGAAAAACACAATAAGAATATTTTCATTGACTTACTATGCTTTTTAAAAATCAATATTACTGTTTTATAGCAGGGTTACCCGATTTTTCTTTCGACAGCATGAAACTTCCGTTTACGGTGGAAGAGTTCAAACTTATGCTCGATGAGGAATTGAAACCTGACGACAAACGGTTGCTGAAAAAATACTTCCTGAAATACGACAACGATAATCTCCTTAATTTTCTAAAAAATAAGGATTACGAGTTAAGCCCAATGGGTAGTATTTCCCGCGAGGAAATTCAGGAAACAATCGGAAGAATAAAAGAAGATTTACCGCTGAAAAACAAAAACATCCCTGCATTTCACGAGAAATACATCAGAACGTGGCTGGATGAAGACGCTCAGGCTGAAAATAAATTATGGGAAGACCTGATGTCTTCTTTGTATATGGATTACGGCATAGAAGTGAAAAATTCGCTGATGTCTCGGTGGTTTGAGATGAATTTAAATATCGGCAATATGTTGTCGGCAATTTATGCCAGAAAATACGGCTTAGATGTAGCAAAGGTGGTTGTCGGAAATAATCCGGTAGCTAAAATAATCCGTGAAAATGCAAATACCCGTGATTTTGGTTTAAGTCAGGAACTTGAAATCTATGACACTGTTATACGCCTTTCCGAAGAAACGGATATCTACGAACGCGAACGAAAAATTGATAAATTCCGTTGGGACTGGCTCGAAGAAAATACTGTTTTCGATTATTTCAACATAGAATATATTTTTGCGTATCTGTGTAAATTACAGATTTTGGAACGCTGGGTAAGTTTAAATGCAGAAGAAGGCGAGCGTGTTTTCCGCGAGTTGATCGCCGGTTTGAAAGACGATGTAAAACTGCCGGAAGATAATTAACGACAAAAAATTAAACAACAATATATGACAAAAGGAATAGTAAAGGGTATCATTTCCAACCTGGTAATAGTGGAAGTAGATGGGCCCGTTGCGCAGAATGAAATTGCCTATATCAATCTTGATGGTACGAATTTGATGTCGGAAGTTATCAAGGTTATCGGGAAAAACGTGTATGTCCAGGTTTTTGAAAGTACGCGTGGACTTAGAGTTGGCGCCGAAGTGGAGTTCCAGGGACATATGCTCGAAGTAGTGCTTGGTCCGGGTCTTCTTGAACGAAATTTAGACGGTCTTGAAAACGATCTCGACAAAATGGACGGTGTTTTCCTGAAAAGAGGACAATACACTTTTCCGCTCGATGAGGAAAAACTTTGGAACTTTAAGCCTATTGCTGAAGTTGGTGACAAGGTTTCCGGCGGAGCATGGCTGGGTGAAGTGGACGAAAATTTTCAGCCCCACAAAATTATGGTTCCGTTTGTGATGACCGATGAATATACTGTGAGAAGTATCGTATCGGAAGGCGAATACAACATTCACCATACTATCGCGGTTGTTGAAGACAAAAACGGTAGGGAATATAAACTGAATATGATTCAGAAATGGCCGGTGAAAGTGCCGGTTACCTTGTATAAAGAAAAACCAAGGCCGTTTAAACTGCTGGAAACCGGTGTAAGAACAATAGATACATTGAATCCTATTGTTGAAGGCGGAACCGGATTTATTCCCGGAGCTTTCGGAACAGGAAAAACAGTGTTACAGCATGCCATATCCAAACAGGCCGAAGCCGATATCGTTATCATTGCCGCTTGCGGTGAGCGTGCTAACGAGGTAGTGGAAATTTTTACTGAATTCCCCGAACTCGATGACCCGCATACCGGGCGGAAACTGATGGAACGTACTATAATTGTGGCAAATACTTCCAACATGCCGGTTGCAGCGCGCGAAGCGTCGGTTTACACTGCTATGACCATTGGTGAGTATTACCGCTCAATGGGATTGAAAGTATTGTTGATGGCTGACTCTACATCACGCTGGGCGCAAGCGTT
This sequence comes from Bacteroidales bacterium UBA1035, assembly GCA_002316835.1. Classification (GTDB taxonomy): domain Bacteria; phylum Bacteroidota; class Bacteroidia; order Bacteroidales; family Dysgonomonadaceae; genus Petrimonas. The sequence goes on from DCEG01000117.1 coordinate 16,310, forward strand.
GCGTGAGATGAGTAATCGTCTTGAAGAGCTTCCCGGCCCCGATGCTTTCCCTATGGATTTGTCGGCAATCATTTCCAACTTCTATGGACGTGCCGGTCACGTTACGCTCAATAACGGCAAGGAAGGTTCCATCACATTTATCGGAACTGTATCGCCTGCCGGTGGTAACCTCAAGGAACCCGTTACCGAAAACACGAAAAAAGTAGCCCGTTGTTATTATGCGCTCGAGCAGGATCGTGCCGACAGAAAACGATATCCGGCTATCAATCCAATCGAGTCATATTCCAAATACATCGAATATCCCGAATTTGAAGAATATATTTCACAGGAAATATCCGATGACTGGACTGCAAAAGTAAACGATATTAAAACCCGGTTGCTTCGCGGAAAGGAAATCGCTGAACAGATCAATATTCTTGGTGACGATGGTGTTCCTGTTGAATATCACATTACTTTCTGGAAATCGGAACTGATCGACTTTGTTGTTCTGCAACAAGACGCTTTCGATGAAATTGATTCGGTAACGCCTATCGAACGTCAGAAATATATTCTGGATATGGTAGTGGATATGTGCCGGACTGAATTTGAGTTCGATAACTTCAATAAAGTGGCTGAATATTTCAAGCAACTGATTAACGTATGTAGACAGATGAACTATTCTGAATTCAAATCGGAAAAATTCTACGATTATCGCAGACAATTGGATGAGTTGCTCAAAATAGAAGTAGAAGCATAATTTTAATAACCAAGCTAAAAGCTAACAGCTGATAATTATGGCTAAAGCATTTCAAAAAATATATACAAAAATTACGCAGATCACAAAAGCAACGTGCTCTGTAAAGGCCACCGATGTGGGTTACGATGAACTGGCAACTGTTGACGGACGATTGGCGCAGGTGGTGAAAATCATAAACGACGAAGTTACCTTACAGATTTTCGAAGGAACGGAAGGAATTCCCACCAACGCAGAAGTGGTTTTTCTTGGAAAAGCGCCTTCACTGAAAGTTGGCGATCAGCTTGCCGGACGTTTTTTCAACGCCTACGGCGACCCGATTGACGGAGGTCCCATTCCCGAAGGAGAAGAACGTCAGATTGGAGGCCCGTCGGTAAATCCGGTGAGAAGAAAACAACCATCGGAACTTATTGCAACGGGTATTTCGGGTATCGACCTAAATAACACACTTGTGTCTGGACAAAAAATCCCGTTCTTTGCCGATCCCGATCAACCTTTCAACCAGGTTATGGCAACGGTGGCATTGCGTGCCAAAGCCGATAAAATTATTCTCGGTGGAATGGGAATGACCAACGACGATTACCTGTATTACAAAAACGTGTTCAGTAACGCCGGTGCGCTCGATCGTATCATCAGTTTTATGAATACGACTGAGAATCCCGCCGTTGAGCGACTGCTTGTTCCCGATATGGCTCTTACCGCCGCCGAATATTTTGCCGTGGATAAAAACGAACAAGTGCTGGTTCTTTTATCGGACATGACTTCGTATGCTGACGCATTGTCTATCGTATCCAACCGTATGGATCAGATCCCGTCGAAAGACTCAATGCCCGGTTCGTTATATTCCGACCTAGCAAAAGTGTACGAAAAAGCAGCTCAATTCCCTGACGGTGGTTCCATCACGATTATTGCCGTTACAACGCTTTCGGGTGGCGATATTACGCACGCCGTGCCCGACAATACGGGATACATTACCGAAGGTCAGTTGTTCCTTCGTCGCGATAGCGACGTGGGTAAAGTTATCGTTGACCCGTTCCGTTCGCTTTCGCGTTTGAAACAATTGGTTCAGGGTAAGAAGACACGTGACGACCATCCGCAGGTGATGAATGCGGCCGTACGCTTATACGCCGATGCTGCAAACGCGAAAACGAAGCTCGAAAACGGTTTCGACCTTACCGACTACGATCAGCGTGCATTGTCTTTCGCCAAGGACTATTCTGAATATATTCTCGCTATTGACGTGAATCTCGACACGGTTGAAATGCTTGATACAACTTGGGCGTTGCTGTCGAAACATTTCAGGCCGCAAGAAGTGAATATGAAGCGGGAAATGGTGGATAAGTACTGGAAGAATTAAACCCCTAAATCCCCTGAAGGGGACTTGGTGGTGGAAAATTTCCACTACATCTTAACAGAGAAATCTTTAAGATCAAAAAAAATGACCTTCAAGAACTGGTCAAAATTTTTGACCACAAATTCATCAAAAGAAGATAAGCAGTAAAATCAATTTACTGAATAAAAATATGGCTATAAAATTTCAATATAATAAAACGTCACGCCAGCAGTTGGAAAAACAACTGAAAATACGCGAGCGTGCGCTTCCCACGTTACAGAACAAGGAAACAGCATTGCGTATGGAGGTGAAAAGGGCAAAAAATGAAATCGATGAGCTGGAAGAAGAACTCGAAAAACAGATTCGGTCTTACGAAAGAATGGTGGGTATGTGGCTCGAGTTCGATGCAAGCCTTCTCAGCGTGAAAGATGTTCATTTTTCGAAAAAGAAAATAGCCGGCGTTTTAATTCCGATACTCGATAAAGTGGATTTCGAAACAAAGCAATTCAGCGTTTTCAATCGTCCGAAATGGTATTTAGACGGTGTTAAAACGCTCGAAAATCTTGCCGAAATTGGAATACGGAGAGATTTCCATGAATTGAGAATTCAGCGTCTCGATTACGCTCGAAAAAAAACCACTCAAAAAGTAAACCTTTTCGAGAAAGTTCAGATACCCGGATATCAGGATGCCATTCTGAAAATAAAACGATACCTCGAAGACGAGGAAAACCTTTCCAAATCATCGCAAAAGATAATGCGTGCGCATTTAGAAAGGAAAAAAGAAGAGGAGGATAGCGTATGGTAGCAAAAATGAAAAAATTTCTGTTTCTTGCCTATCATAAGGACTACGAGCGGTTTCTTCACGATTTGCGTGATTTGGGACTGATTCACGTGGCAGAAACCGATAGAACAGTTGAAGATACTGATGTACTTAATGAATTTGTTGTCGGTTTGAAGCAGTTGCGCGAGGCGCAAAAGATATTGAACCGGCAAATAGATAAAAAAACAGATATTCAGCAAAACGAAGTCGATATTGAGTTGGGCAAGAAAATTCCTAACAGAATAGAATATATTCAGAATAGGAAAGCATCGCTCAATCAGCAATTACAGGTGAGCATTAAGGAACGTGATGCATTATTGCCCTGGGGTGATTATGACCCCGAAAATATTCAGCGCTTAAAAAAGGCAGGTTATTACCTCGATTTTTTTATCGTTCCCGATAACCAGTATAATCCCGAATGGGAGCAAACATACGATGCGGTAGTTATCAAGAGAGAAGCTTCACGGACGTATTTTGTAACTGTTACCAAAAACCCTAAAGTTGCTGATGAACTGAATCTCGAATTAGTGAAGATGCCCGAAGTATCGTTGAATCAATTAAACGATCTTATCGTTTCGCTTCGCGAGAAAGTCGGCCAGCAGGATGAAAAGCTGAAAGAACTGGTAGCAGATTTGCCTTCTTTAAATGCGGCGATGAAAGATTTTGAACAGAAAATTAATTTCACGAAAGTTCAACAAAGCACAACTTCCGTTGCAGATGATAAACTAATGTTGTTGCGAGGCTGGGCTCCGCTTGACAATGAAAAGGAAATATCGGATTATCTGGAATCGAAAGCGGTATATTTTGAAGCTTCTGATCCTGTGCCCGAGGATAATGTTCCCATCAAGTTTAAAAACAACAAGTTTGCACGGCTTTTCGAGCCGATTGCCGAGATGTACATGTTGCCGAAATACAACGAAATAGACCTGACACCTTATTTTGCTCCGTTCTATATGTTCTTTTTCGGATTATCGCTGGGCGATATCGGTTACGGACTTTTTCTTCTGTTGGTTGCGTCGCTTGTAAAGATTTTTATGAAAGCGAAACTCCATACAACCATCAAAGCAATACTGTCGCTGGTTCAGATTTTGGGAGCATCCACGATGATTGCCGGTATGTTAACGGGTGGATTCTTCGGATTCAGCATCTACGAAATAGATAATCCGATTGCGCAAGCGCTGAAAAACAAAGTGTTCTTCGATAATAACAAGATGTTTATGCTATCGCTTGTTCTCGGTGTTATCCAGATTCTGTTTGGAATGGGTATGAAAGTTGCGAATCGCACTAAACAACAGGGATTCAAATATGCATTATCCACATTAGGGTGGATAATATTTCTGGTAAGTATTATTGTTGCGGTAATGTTCCCCGACATAATGCCGATGTTTGGAACGATACATTTGATAATTGCTGCTCCGGCACTTCTTCTTATCTATTTCTACAATATGCCCGGAAAAAATCCATTTATCAATCTGGGCGCCGGATTGTGGGATACGTATAATATGGCAACCGGATTATTGGGAGACGTTTTGTCCTATGTCCGATTGTTTGCCTTAGGGCTTTCGGGTGGAATTCTTGCCAGTGTATTTAACAGTCTGGCAGCAGGAATGAGTCCCGATAATGCAATAGCTAAACCAATTATTTATGTGCTGATATTCCTTATCGGACACGCCATCAATATATTTATGAACACGTTGGGAGCTATTGTGCATCCGGTACGTCTTACATTTGTTGAGTTCTACAAAAACTCTGAATTCGAAGGAGGAGGAAAGAAATATAATCCGTTTAGAAAATAAAATCAAATTAATAACACTATAATTTAAAAACAATTTATGGAAACTAATTTATTTATCGCTTACATTGGCATTGCAATTATGTTGGCTCTCACAGGTATCGGAAGTGCCTACGGAGTTACAATTGTGGGAAATGCGGCAATTGGCGCCGCAAAAAAAGTGGACGGAAAATTTGGTAATTTTCTCGTTTTAACGGCTTTGCCCGGTACACAAGGTTTGTATGGATTTGCCGGTTATTTTATGTTTCAGAACATTTTTGGTGTATTAACACCCGAAATCACCTTCTTCCAGGCGATGGCTACTCTTGCTGCAGGACTTGCTTTGGGATTTGTAGGCTGGTTGTCTGCTATTCGCCAGGGACAGGTTTGTGCCAACGGTGTTGTTGCTATTGGCCAGGGACACGATGCATTCGGTAACACACTTATTCTCGCCGTATTCCCCGAGCTTTATGCTATTGTGGCTCTTGCTGCTGCTTTCCTTATCGGTAGCGCAATCGCAGTATAAAAATATTGTTTTACATTCCTCAAAAAGACTGTTCTTCTATAAAAGGATGGTCTTTTTTTGTTGCCGATTAATCTAATTGATAAAAATGCAGTCTGATTAGAAATTAAGAACCAAAACAAATGAAAAAATTATCGTTGTCCATATTATTGATTTTCTCCCTATTTTTTGCGGCTAAGGCGCAATCTTACGCACTGCAATTGTCAAACAACGATTTGAATTGCTACCTGGATGTTTTCAGTAACGGGAAATATCTGATAAAAATGAGTTACAAGAACGCACCCGACCTGATGATGTCGCAGATTTTGTCTTTTGGAGAATACAAAGTGGAAGAAAACGGTGATTATAAATTAACCGACAGTACAAACGATTACAATATCACTTTGCAACCCGTATCGGGGAACAAAGTATTTATGGTGAGTGACGGATTCAAATGGATGCAAATGAATTATTTTGTTAAAAATTCCGAGAAACCGTCTTCACCAATATCTATTTTAGATAATTTCCTGTCTCGTCAGGAGTTGCTCAATTACCGGGAAAAGGTGAAAATCGATAAAAACACCTACAAAAACACCTTCAAAAAAGGTTTTTATCGCTCCGATTTCGATTCTAATTTTACTTTTAATGCAAACGATAACGGAACATACTCCATAAAGTTCTATTCGTTGGAACTATCCAACGGAACGTGGCAAAAGGAGAATAATTTTCTGAAACTAAAAGACAACAACCTGACAGCCGACTTTTTTGTGATGATAGATTCGGATGGAAAATTGAAAAGCGCGTTGATACCCGGGGATTTTTTCTTAAGTAAATTCTCAAAAGTTAGATAACTACATCTTTGTCAAAGTTCTAAACGTTGACAAAGTTAAATCAGGTGTCAAAATCGTAATCGTCGGAGTAATTCAATCGGTCGATTTTGATATCGTTCAACGATAACGGATCTTCTATCGGCTCAATATGCGTGGTAACGGTAACCGTTTCGTCGAACATATTCTCAATACGTTGTTCGATTTCTTCGGCATAATCGTGGCCTTGTTTCACCGTCCATTCTCCCGGAACAAGCAAATGAAACGATATGAATTTTCTATTTCCGGCCTGACGCGTCAACAACGAGTGATAATCGATGTTTTTCACTTTCAGTGAATCAAAATAATCCGTAATTTGCTTGATTTCTTCCTGTGGAATGGCGGCATCCATCAGCCCGCTGGCTGATCGGCTGATTAGTTTGTACCCCGCATAAACAATATTCAGCGCCACGATAATAGCAATTATGGGGTCGAGAACCAAGAGTCCCGTAAATTTCACTACCAAAACACCCACGATAACTCCCACTGTAGTCCAAACATCAGTCATCAGGTGTTTTCCGTCTGCTTCCAATATCATCGATTTGTGTTTCTTCCCGTTTTGGATTAAAGCAAGCCCTGCAAACAGATTTACCAACGATGCCCCAATTGAAAACAGTGTCCCGATTCCCAGATTCTCTAAAGGTTGTGGATTAATGATTCGCGGAATCGATGTATAGATAATGCTGAAAGCAGCGATAAGGATAAGTGCTCCTTCAATAGCACTCGAAAAATATTCGGCTTTACCGTGTCCGTATTCGTGTTCTTCATCTGCTGGTTTTTCCGAAATATGGAGCAAAATAAGGGCGATTACTGCCGCGAAAAGATTTACAAATGACTCCAGTGCATCGGAGAAAAAACCCATCGATCCGGTTTTGAAGTAAGCCATAAACTTCAAACCGATAGTTACCACCGCAGCCGCAATGGATAAATACATGAACTTCTTAAGCGATCGGGTTTTCATTTGTTTCTAACTGAAAAGTGATGCAAAGTTAATCAAATTAAGTTCTTTTGAGCCAGCTTCGGCATTATTATCTGTCAGAAGTTTATTTATTAATTTTCCACCGTATTTTCAATCAATTTATTTACGCCCTTGATGTTTTTCTCCAGTCGAAATGAATCGAATAACTTGCCGGTCACGTCGTATGAGTCGTAATATAATGTGTTTCCATCCACCGTAATATTTTGATATAATTGTGTGTCCTTACCCCTTACATCGCTCCACGGTTTCAAACCGAGCAGGTACATTTTAGGACCTGCAACCGATACTACATAAAGCGGTGTGTTTTTTACATTTCTTTCATTAATATTTGTTTCATTGAATCCACGGCAATACGTGTGATCGTGCCCCAGAAGCACTAAATCTACACCGTGTTTTTCGAGAATGGGACGCAATAAGTTGCGGTATTCTTCGCTGTTTCTTCCTGCTGAGCACGAATAGACCGGATAATGAGTGAAAACTACCGACCATTTGTTCGGATTATTTTTCAAAGTATTTTCCAACCAATTCAAAATTACCTGAATATCTTTGTTTTCCTTATTAAAAACGGGTGAATCTAAGCTGATAAAACGTACACCCTGATAATCGAACCAATAGAACCTGTTCAGATATTCACTTGAAGGCGCATTTTGAGGTAATCCAAAAATATGGCTCCAGTGCGAGGAAAAAACACGTTTGTTACTTGAACCGGTATATTCGTGATTACCCGTTGTTGGAACCGAAGGAAGCGTGCCAAACATCCATCCGCCGGCATAAAAAAATTCGCTCCAGTAATCGTCTGTACTACGGCTAACCAGATCTCCGGCAAAAAGCATAAAGGAAGCATCTTTGCCAAGATGTTGAAATGCCTGTCTTAGAGTACGTGAACCGAGTGATTTGATATCGTTTTGCACATCGCCGAAATAAATAAATGAAAACCGGTCATTTTCTTTTTTGGAGGTTTTAAATTGAAACCATTCACTCCAATTCTTTCCGTTACCCACCCGATATGAATAAAGCGCGTTCGATTCTAACCCGGTGAATCGGACTGTATGAGAAACGCGATCCTTGCTGTCGCCGTAATTAGTTACTGATGTGCCTTTTACTTCTTTGGCTTTCTTTTCAAAATCAGGATTGGCTTCTGCTTTAACGATTTGTGCAACGGTTTTTGTGTCATTTTGCGGTGTCCGCCACGTAACCGTGTAATCAGATGTTGGGTCACCGCCGATGGAAAGCATAATTTCCGATGGGTCGTTTATATTTTGGGCTTCAACGGCATAAAAGTTAAACGCTGATATGAGTACACAGACGATTAGAAAATTCTTGAAATACATGTTGGCCTTATTATGATTAGTGGTTTTACACGATAGAACAACTTTGTTTCACTTCACTGCTTTATTCAGAAATTCATTAAACGGATATTGCACTTTAAATATTTCCATCAAGCGGTCAACCACGTTTTCTTTCATGAAAAAATCATTATCGAGGGCTTGTTGCGTAACAAAATGCTTATTTTTAATGAGTTCAATTTCCTTGAACTCTTTGGGATAACCTTTGGGTGGATTTTTCAGTTTTTCTTCGTTCGATATTTCCGGAAAAAACTTCCTGAACTTTTTGTCATCCAAGATTCGGCGGATTTCATCGGGATTGTGGTAAATCGCGTTTCGGATGGATTCCAGAGTTGTGGAATCAGGTGCGTAAATGCCACCCGCAAGAAATGACTCGTCGGGCTGTATATGAATGTAGTAGCCTGCCATCCGGGTTTTTCTTCCGCCGTTGGCGATAAAAGCGCTGAAATGGGTTTTGTAGGGTGTTTTATCGTTAGAGAAACGGATATCCCGATAAATACGGAAAATACATTCCCCGGCGGTAACCGTTCCTATGCTCGGGTCGAGTTGGCTAAGTGGAAGAATTAGGGCGTTGATTAATGTTTCGAA
>DCEG01000051.1:0-27343 GCA_002316835.1 Bacteroidales bacterium UBA1035
AAGATACAAGTTTTTGAAAGCAATTCACAACAGTTCAATGGCTGTTAAATCAAACTTCATGGTTGTTCAGAATATCAAAGATACAAGTTTTTGAAAGCAATTCACAACTGTAATTTCTTATATCTTCCATAACCTGTAGTTGTTCAGAATATCAAAGATACATTTTCCTTAAAACTTATATCCAACAGAAATACCTACGCCAATGTTTCGCATAGATCCATCGGGCTTTTGACCTGCATCGTTGATTTCAATATTGGCAAGTCCTACCTGGCCGTTTAGTTGTACCAAAAATCTGTTGGGAAATTCGTATCCCACCAATAAATTTAATCCGGCATCTACTTTTTTGCCATAAGGCATAATGTCACCGTCGGTGGATTGATCCCGCCAATCATTGATAAACTCCAGTTTATTTTTAAGACTCTTGCCATCATAATAATCGTTGTAGGTGCCACCAATACCAAACGCCACATAAGGTCCTGCGCCTAAATATAACTTACCGTAGTTCATCTCCGATTTGTACAAAAAATTGACCGGTACCTCCATGTAATACGCATTTAAAGAGGTGTAATCGGCAGACATATAATCCACATATCCCTCATCTGCTTCCCAGTAATAATTCAAAGCATCGTTCCCCGTTAATTTAGAACCTTTCATACTAAACAACAGACCCGGTTGAATGTAAAAATCTCTGTTCAGAGGAAAATCAAAGGTCACACCAACATGTAAACCGGGAGTGAAGTTGGTGCCACTAACTGTACCACCATTATCATCTACCCAAACTATATTGGAGAAATTCACTCCTGCCCTTGCAGCTATTTCAACTTGCGCATTTGCCGCTGTATAGGAAAATAACAGTATTAAAGCGGCAATAAAACTCATTTTTGTTTTCATATCTTTATGTTTTATATAGTGATGAAGAAACTTTCCTAAATTACAAGTTAAGAATTGATGTCTTTAAAATCACTCATCAGTAACACAACCGTGTGAGGCATCTTTCACCAGTTTGGCATATTTATAAAGCACGCCGTTGGTCACTTTTAAAGCCGGTTGTTTCCATGTAGCACGACGTCTGGCAATTTCGGCATCGGATATCTTCACATTTATGGTGTTGTTTACAGCGTCAATCTCAATGATATCGTCATCTTTTACTAAACCAATTAACCCGCCTTCGAAAGCTTCAGGCGTAATATGTCCTACCACAAATCCATGTGTACCGCCGCTAAATCGTCCATCGGTAATGAGTGCAACTGTTTTACCCAGGCCGGCACCAATAATGGCCGATGTGGGCTTCAGCATCTCAGGCATACCGGGTGCCCCCTTCGGTCCTTCGTTTTGGATCACCACCACATCTCCGGCTTTTACCCGGCCGCTTGAAATTCCCGCGATAAGATTTTTTTCTCCGTCGAACACCCGTGCCGGACCTTCGAATCTTTCACCTTCGTGTCCGCTGATTTTGGCTACACTCCCCTTTTCAGCGAGGTTACCATATAGGATCTGCAAATGTCCGGTTGGTTTAATCGGTTTTTCGAGTGGAAAGATTATTTTCTGTGTCTCGAAATCAAGGTCGGGGACATCGGCTAAGTTTTCTGCTGTAGTTTTCCCGGTTATCGTCAGGCAATCACCGTGCAGCAATCCTTTTTTTAATAAATATTTCATTACCGCCGGAACACCGCCTTTATTGTGCAGATCTTCCATCAGGTATCGGCCACTGGGTTTAAAGTCGGCAAGTACGGGAATCTTATCACTAAAATCCTGAAAGTCATCCAAGGTCAGCTGAACTCCAACGCTTCGAGCCATGGCTAACAAATGCAGAACGGCATTGGTGCTTCCACCCAGCACGATTACCAGGGTAATGGCGTTTTCGAACGCTTTTCGGGTCATGATATCACGCGGCCTGATGTCTTTTTCCAGCAGCAAACGGATGTATTTTCCGGCATCCAGACACTCCTTTTTTTTCTCATCGCTTACCGCAGGATTACTGCTGCTGTATGGTAAACTCATGCCCATAGCTTCTATGGCAGATGCCATTGTGTTTGCTGTGTACATACCTCCGCATGCGCCAGGACCGGGACAACTGTGTTTTACGATTTGTTTAAAATCGTGTTCGGAAAGTTTACCGGCAATCTTCTCACCCAGTGCCTCAAAAGCCGACACAATATTCAAATCTTCACCTTTGTAGTGCCCCGGCGCAATGGTTCCGCCATACACCATAATTGCAGGCCGATTCAGCCGCCCCATCGCGATTAGCGAACCGGGCATATTCTTGTCGCATCCGGGAACGGCAATAAGGGCATCGTAATACTGTGCGCCGCAAACCGTCTCGATGGAATCGGCAATCACATCGCGGCTCACCAGCGAATAACGCATGCCATCGGTTCCATTGCTCATTCCGTCACTCACGCCAATGGTGTGAAATATCAGTCCCACCAGATTATTTTCCCAAACACCTTTTTTTATCTCAGATGCCAAATGATTGAGATGCATATTGCAGGGATTTCCGTCGAACCCCATGCTCACGATACCTACCTGAGCTTTGCTCAAGTCTTCTTCCGTTAGTCCTAATGCATACAACTGAGCCTGAGCGGCGGGTTGTGTTGGGTCTTGAGTAATCGTTTTTGAGTATTTATTTAATTTTTCCATCTTTATAATCTTTTGTTTTTTTGGATGAGGACATATTATTCACGATTAGTTGTGAACGCATTGTAATATTAATATAATCCTAACAGCTAAGCATAGTTTTTGTTGAATTGGTTTGAGACATTTATGACAATAGCAATTCAAATAGCTTTTAACAAGCGATATTTCATATTCTTTATGTTCAAAAAATCAACAAAAGTTATTACTCTGTTCTCTGAATTGTACTCTTATCTTCGGTGTAAAGAATGACTTGACAAGCAGCACTTTTGATTGTTACTCCTAACGGACTGCCTGATATTTATCAGAACAAGATGAAACGATAAATAAATTTATACACTTTAATTAAGTGGATTAAAAGACTTTTCTGAAAATAATTTGTATTTTTATTGCGAATTAGAAGTTTTCAAGCTTTTGAATGATCCTTAGAATGAAATATCATTTTTAACAGTATAATTATCATTTGCAAAAGCCTATGACTGTAAATACAAGTTAATTTTGTTTTTACATTATCGAATATTTCGTTCAGTCATTGAGTAAGAAAAACTCTTTTTATCTGAAATAATTACATACCAAAAACATACTCGAATGAAATTCAGAAAAACGATAGAAATACTGATTTGCTCATTTATTTTGTTGAGTTTTTTCAGCTGTTCTGAAAGCAAGATATCGAAAATCACCGATCTTAAATGCGAGAATCTGCGAAACCCTTTGGCATTAAATACATTACAACCCCGATTCAGTTGGAAAAACATTTCCGATAAAAACGGCACTAGCCAAACTGCTTTTCAAATACTTGTTGCAGGCGATATAAAGAATTTGAGTGACGAAAAAGCTGATTTATGGAATTCCGGTAAAGTTGAATCCTCTTCCAATATCCTGATCGAATATCAGGGAAACAAACCCAACCCAAGTCAACTATTGTATTGGAAAGTCCGTACTTGGGATGAAAACGATAAAGCATCGAAATGGAGTGAACCGGGTACTTTCGGCATCGGTTTGCTCGATAAAAGTGACTGGTCGGCTTCATATATAGGTTATCCCTCAGAAAATGGATTTCAAAACTGTCCTCAGTTTAGGAAAGTGTTTTCGATAGAAAATGTGAAAAAGAACGAATCTTTTCTTCTTCACATAAATAGTTTAGGTTATCATGAAGTGTTTATAAACGGGAAAAAAGTAAGTGACGATGTCCTTTCGCCGGCAGTTACACAATTTAACAAACGCTCGTTGATCAATACCTACAACGTTACATCGTATGTAACAAAAGGTGAAAACAACCTGATCATCTGGTTAGGTAGCGGCTGGTACTCAAAAGGATTGCCGGGAGTGATTGGGGATGTGCCATTGGTAAAAGCTCAATTAGAAAAAGTTACCGGAAAATCCTCCGAAAATATTGTTTCTACTGACAACACATGGATGGCACGTAACAGCGAATATACCCGCATCAGTGACTGGATGTCGGGACGATATGGCGGAGAGGAAATTTCGGGGAACCTGGAAACGCAGAACATCGTATTCACAAAACCCGATGAGTTGACGTGGAGTAAAGCATTCGTCGTTGAAGTTCCAGAACACGCAGTGACACCTCAAATGGTTGAGTCAAACAGAATCACAAAAGAAATAAAACCTGCTAAAATAGACAAGCTTAACGATAGTACTTTTCTGGTGGATATGGGTACAACCCTTACCGGATGGTTCGAAATATCTTTCCCTCCGTTGAAGAATGCACAAAGGGTTGTTATGGAATATTCCGACCATTTGGATGATAAAGGTCAAATAGTAAAACAAGGCCAAACAGATCGTTACATTGCATCCGGAATCGGAACGGAATTCTTCAAAAATAAATTTAATTACCACGGATTCAGGTATGTGCAACTATCTAATCTTTACGATGCACCCGACCTCGCATCGATGAAAGCACATCTCATTCATACTGATTTTGAACTCACCTCCGGTTTCGAATGCTCTGATCCTGACCTCAACCGTATTCACGACATGGTGCTATATACGTTACAGTGCCTGGGATTAGGAGGTTATCTGGTAGATTGTCCGCAAATCGAAAGATTGGGTTATGGCGGTGACGGTAATGCATCTACAGTTACAGCTCAAACCATGTTCAACCTTGCTCCTATGTATAATAATTGGCTGGATGCGTGGCAAGATGTAATCCGTGAAGACGGGAGCATGCCGCATACTGCACCCAATCCATACGCCGCAGGCGGAGGACCTTATTGGTGCGGATTTATAATATCTGCATCGTGGCACACATATCAGAATTATGGAGACATCAAGGTTCTGGAAAAATATTATCCCGTTATGCAAAAATGGTTGGGTTATGTTAACAATCATAGCGTTGACGGATTACTGAAACGATGGCCTGATACGGATTACAGAGCCTGGTATCTGGGTGATTGGGCTACGCCGGATGGCGTTGGAAATCCCAATCATTTAGATGAACGGTCAGTGGATTTGGTAAACAACAGTTACCTGTCCGTTTGCTTTAGTCAGATGGCTGATATAGCCGGATTTTTAGGAAAAGAAGAGGATAAAAAACAATATCAGGAGCGAAAAAATCAATTGAATAAAATTATTAACGACACCTTTTATGATACAAACACCGGTATTTACGGTACAGGATCACAAATAGACCTTATTTTCCCGATGCTTGCCGAAGTTGTTCTGCAAAATCAACGAGAAGATATAACGAAAATATTGATCGAAAGAACCGAAAAGGAAGACAACGGACATCTCAACACAGGGCTTGTCGGAATTCCTGTTATGATGGAATGGGCGGCAAAAAATAATCAACCGGATTATATTTATTCCATGTTGAAAAAGAAAACTTATCCGGGATATTTGTACATGTTGGAAAACGGAGCCACAACTACGTGGGAACACTGGAACGGAGCCCGAAGCCGGATACACAACTGCTACAACGGTGTAGGACAATGGTTATATCAATCGGTTGGAGGAATCCGGCAAATCGACGGAAAAACCGCTTACAGCGAATTTCTAATCGATCCGCAAATTCCGACAGGAATAACCTGGACAAAAACCCAGATTGAAACTCCGAAAGGGTTAGTGAGAGTTCATTGGGAGATTTTAGACAATCAGTTAAAAATGAATGTGGAAGTTCCTGTAGGTTCTATCGCGAAAGTAAATTATCCCAAAAAATCTTCCGTTAAAATTGACAATAAATCGTATCAACCTTCAAACGAATTAATTGAATTACAGAGCGGAAAATACGTAGTTGAATACTCGCTATAATTTTGAAAGTCATGAATAAAAAAACATTTATCTTTCTCTTAATATTTCCGGTTGCACAATTCGCAATTTATTCACAGATAAGTGTAAAAAACCTGAAATGCGAATACCTTGAAAACCCTATCGGGATTGACGAAACCCATCCACGTTTTACGTGGCAAATGGAATCGCAAAAATCCGGAAACTCCCAAACTGCATACGAATTGGTGGTGGGCACTGTCGAATCGGATGTTGCATCGGGAAAAGGCAACGCATGGGAATCGGGAAGCGTTAGTAATTCGGTAATTCCTGTGATTTACAAAGGTGAAGAATTAAATCCGTTTACCCGATACTTCTGGAACGTGCGCGTGCAAGACGAAAACAAAGAATGGTCGGCTTGGTCCCAACCACAGTATTTCGAAACCGGAATGATGGGACAACTGAGCTGGAAAGGAAAATGGATTACCGACACTTACGACTTCAACTTGAAACCGGCAGCTTATTTCCGTCGGGCATTCAAGACGGATAAAACCATAAAATCGGCGCGGGCGTATATTGTCGTTGCCGGACTTTACGAACTATCCATAAACGGAAAACGTATTGGCGACCATCGTCTCGATCCAACCTACACGCGCTTCGACCGGCGGAATTTATACGTTACTTATGATGTTACCAATAATTTGCAACAAGGTAATAACGCAATTGGAGTTTTGCTTGGCAACGGATGGTACAACCATCAATCTACCGCGGTATGGTATTTTGATAAAGCACCGTGGCGCGCACGTCCCAAATTTTGTATGGATTTACAAATAACCTATTCCGACGGGACGAAAGAAATTATCGGAACGGATGAAAGATGGCAAACTTCAGAAAGTCCCATTATTTTTAACAGCATTTACACGGCCGAACACTACGACGCCCGCAAAGAACAACCTGGCTGGGATACTCCAAATTTCGATGCGAAAGGATGGCGGGGAATTTACACCACAGGAGCCCCGTCTCAAAATGTCGTGGCGCAGGCACTGCATCCCATTCGCAATGTCAGGGAGTACCAGGCTGTTAGTTTGAAAAAGATAGATGACAACACGTGGCTATACGATTTCGGACAAAATATGTCGGGTGTAATTCGAATGAAGATAAACGGGCCTGAAGGAACAACCATTCGTCTGAAACACGTAGAACGACTGGACTCGACAAATCGGGCAGATATGTCGAATATCGACGTGCATTATCGCCCAACGGACGACTCCGACCCTTTTCAGACCGATATTTTCATCTTGAGCGGTAAAAAGGAAGATGAATTTATGCCCCGATTCAATTACAAAGGCTTCCAATATGTTGAAGTGACCACAGATAAACCGTTAAATCTGTCAAAGGAAAACCTGACAGCTTATTTTATGCACAGTGATGTGCCTCCAATCGGAAAAGTAAACTCGTCGAACAACACGTTGAATAAAATCTGGCGGGCATCTAACGCATCGTATCTCGCCAATCTTTTCGGATACCCCACTGATTGTCCCCAACGCGAAAAAAACGGCTGGACGGGCGATGCGCATATCGCCATTGAAGTAGGTTTATACAATTTCGACGGAATCACGGTGTACGAAAAATGGTTGGCAGACCATCGCGATGAACAACAATCCAACGGTGTGCTTCCGGCTATTATTCCGTCCAGCGGATGGGGCTACCAATGGGCAAACGGCCCGGACTGGACGAGCACCATCGCCATTATTCCCTGGAATATTTATCTTTTTTACGGCGACACAAAATTGTTGGAATTGTGTTACGACAACATTAAACGATACGTGGATTATATTGACGAACAATACCCCTCGGGGTTAACCGACTGGGGACTGGGCGATTGGGTACCCGTAAAATCGGTAACGTCTAAAGAATTTACATCAAGCACCTACTACTACATTGATGCGCTTATTCTTGCCAAGACTGCTTATTTATTCGGAAAGACAAATGATTTTGAAAAGTATTCAACTCTTGCAGAGAAAATCAAATCGGAAATTAACAACAAATACCTGAATCGCGAAACCGGAATTTACGGCACCGGATTACAAACAGAATTAAGCGTTGCTTTGCATTGGGGACTTGTTCCCGATGAACTGATTGCTAAAGTGGCTACTAATCTGGCAAAACGAGTAGAACAAGACAACAAACACATTGACGTGGGATTGTTAGGTACAAAAACCATCCTTAACGCTTTGAGCGAAAACGGATACGCGGAACTGGCGTATGAAGTGGCATCGCAGGAAACTTTTCCGTCGTGGGGTTGGTGGATTGTGAACGGTGCCACTACGTTTTATGAAAACTGGCCGTTGGATGCCGGCAGCGATATATCGATGAATCACATAATGTTCGGCGAAATTAACGCGTGGTATTACAAAGCGTTGGGGGGAATTTTTCCGGATGAAAGCCAACCGGGATTTAAAAACATCATTCTAAAACCTAATTTCGTATCCGGTTTATCACATTTCGACGCTTCGCACGAGAGTCCTTACGGAACTATTGTTTCAGCGTGGCAACGGAAAGGCAGAGTAATTGAATATAATGTAACGGTACCGACAAACAGCATGGCAACGTTGCACTTGAACGGAAAGAACATCCGAGAGAGCAATGCTTCGCTGGAAAAAAATCCGTTGATTGAAGTAAAGGAATCAAGACAAGGACAGCACGTAATGACATTGAAATCGGGCATCTATAAATTTACCATAAAATAAAATTTAAAACGGATAATAACACATGAATAAAAATCAAATTTCACTTCTTGCTATTGTAGTAATTTTGTTCAACCTCAGCTTTATTCCTTATAGCTTTTCGTCCAACTTAAAATTCGTCAAACTTGTTTGCGAACACGAAGAATCTCCGTTATTGGTGGAAGGTCAAACTCCTCGTTTCGGATGGCAGTTACAATCCAAAGAAAACGGTGTTGAACAAACTGCCTATGAGATAGAGATATTCGATAACAAAAACAAAAGAATCTGGAAATCAAGAAAAATAAAATCAGATAAAAGTCAGCATATCCCGTATGCTGGGAAAGCAAAATTAAATTCCGGTGAGAAGTATCAATGGCGTGTTCGGGTTTGGGACAATAAAAATAAAAATACCCCATGGAGCGAAAAAAACGGTTTCCGTTTAGCTCCAGATAAAAAGCGACTCAATGCTCATTGGATAAGCGCCATAAAAAGAGTGGACTCCAATCTTCCCGAAGGGAGAAATTACCACGGTTTAGCGGATACTTCAGAAAAAGGAAAACTTTGGCAGCAAACACATCCGCTGTCCAAAAGAAGTATTTATCTGCGAAAATCATTTTCGGCACAAAAACAAATCAAAGATGCCATTATTTACATAAGCGGGCAGGGGCATTACGAACTTTCATTAAACGGAATGAAAGTCGGTAATGACCAATATAATCCGCTGTGGAGCGATTATGATAAAACCGTTTATTATAACGCCTACGACCTTACCGAAGAATTAAATAGAGGACATAATACAATAGGAGTGCTTCTCGGAAACGGATTTTATAACGAACAAGGCGGCCGCTATAAGAAAATGCAGGTGAGTTTTGGCCCTCCTACTTTGTTTCTGAAACTCGACATTACCTATACCGACGGTACAAAAGAAGAAATAATATCAGATAAAGACTGGAAATATTCTCCAAGTCCCATCGTTTTTAATAGTATGTACGGCGGCGAAGATTATGATGCTCGCCTCGAACAACCGGGATGGGATACTCCTGATTTTGATGATTCTCAATGGCTGCCTGTTGTCGTTGACGATGCCCCTAAAGGAGAACTTAGGCCTCAAACTTCAACTCCGGTCAGGGAAATGGAGTATTTCGGTATTAAAAGTAGTAAAAAAATTGGAGATATTTACGTGTTGGATATGGGACAAAATCTTTCGGGCTATCCCATATTCACCGTAAACGGGAAAAAAGGCGATAAAATCCGATTAACCGTTGCAGAACGCGTAAACGATGATGGCAATATAAATCAGACACAATCCGGCGGGCCGTATTATTACGAATACACGTTGAAAGGAGAAAACGATGAAACCTGGCAACCTCGGTTTTCGTACTATGGATTCCGGTACATTCAGATAGAGGGAGCCAAACTACCGGAATCGCAGGATAACAGGCACATCCCGGTTATAAAAGATATACAATCGGCTTTTGTATACAACTCGGCAGAATCGGCAGGAAGTTTTCGTTCTTCCAACGAGATTTTCAACAATGCGCACAACCTAATTGTAAATGCCATAAAAAGCAATATGCACGCTGTATTCACTGATTGTCCGCACCGGGAAAAACTCGGATGGTTGGAAGAAGTTCATTTAAACGGTCCCGGACTGTACTACAATTTTAATCTGGCCAGATTCGCTCCTAAAATCATGCAGGACATTCGCGACGCACAATTGCCAAACGGATTGGTAACAAGTATTGCTCCCGAATATGTAGTGTTTGATGGTGGTTTCCGAGACTCCCCCGAATGGGGAAGCGCGAGCGTGATTTTCCCGTTTATGTATTACGAATTTTACGGAGACAGTTCGCTAATCGTAGAGTATTACGATGTAATGAAAAAATATGTCGATTACCTGACTACAACAGCCAAAAACCATATCGTTTCCCACGGATTGGGCGATTGGTGCGATTACAGGAAAGATCAGCCTTATGGTCCGTCCAACAACACACCCATTGCACTATCGGCAACCACTCATTATTATATGGTAATCGATTACTTGGTTCAGGCGGCCGATATGCTCGATAAAATGGAGGATAAAACCTCTTACTCCGGCCTTCGTGATAAAGTGAAAATTGCTTTTAACAATGAGTTTTTCAACAAAAACACCAAACAATACGGAACCGGAAGTCAGGCATCCAACGCCATGCCTTTGTTCACCGGATTGGTTGCTGCCGAAGACAAACAAGCCGTTCTCAATAATCTGGTTAAAGATATCGAAGAAAAAGGATACAGGCTCTCCACCGGAGATGTGGGAAACCGATATTTGTTTCAGGCATTGGCAAGAAACGGGTTGAATGAAGTGATGTACAAAATGCACAATCACAACGAAGTGCCGGGTTACGGTTTCCAGCTTCAGTTTGGAGCAACTACACTTACAGAACTTTGGGATCCGAGAGATGGCGCATCTTGGAATCATTTTATGATGGGACAAATTGAAGAGTGGTTTTACAGGTCGCTGGGCGGAATTGATGTGGAGGAAAACTCTTACACCGGTTTCAAAAACTTCAAAATTGCGCCACAGGTTGTGGGTGATTTAACGTTTGTGAACGCTTCATACAATACGTTGTACGGAACAATAAAAGTGGATTGGAAAGTGGATAACGGTGAGTTTGAAATGGATGTTGAAGTCCCTGTTAACTGCGAAACAAAAGTGTATTTGCCTCAAGAGACCAATTATACGACTGTGAAAAGCGGGAAATACAGTTTTAGGAAGATATTGAATTAAGCTTGAATCTTTTATCAAAGATTTTAAATGCTTATTCTATAAACATATATATCTAATGAAAAAGAACTAAATTATGAAAAGGAATGCTTTTATTATGTTTTTGAAATCTGGTTTTGAATCAGAGTATGAGAAAAGACATGCTGAAATTTGGCCTGAACTGCAAAAACTTTTATCAGAAAATGGTGTGTATGACTATTCAATTTACTGGGATAAAAAAACCAATATGTTGTTTGCCTGCCAAAAATTAAAAGAGAGTAAATCCTCTCAGGAATTGGGTGAAAATCCTATTGTTCAAAAATGGTGGGACTATATGGCTGATATCATGGAAGTAAATGCTGATAATTCACCGGTGAGCATACCGTTAAAAGAGGTTTTTCATATGGATTAAAATAGTTTTATGTTATATCTAATCGGAAAACCTATTTTAATTATTTCTTCAAACATGTAGTTAAATATATGATTTAAAAAGAAAATCTCAATTGAATAGAATGAAATTATGATTACTAAATACTTACTTACAAGTCTTACCATTTTTCTTTTTTCAACGACATTCCTATTGTTTTCTCAGAAACAGGGTACTATCTCCCCCATAGAACTAACTACGGAATATCTCACCAATCCTACCGGATTAGATATTCAGAAACCTCGGTTTAGTTGGAAGCTGGCAACCAGTAGCGATATCGCATACGGACAAAAACAAACTGCATATCGAATTTTGGTGAGTTCATCGAAAAGAAATATCGAGAAGAACAGAGGAGATTTATGGGATTCAAAATGGATTCAATCTGATAAAATGCAACTTATTGAGTACAAGGGTAAAGAATTGAAATCCGATAAAGAATACTTTTGGAAAGTAATTGTCAAAGATGAAAAAGGCAATCAATCGAAATTCAGCGTGCCGGCAACATTCACAACCGGTTTATTCGACGAATCGGAATGGACGGCAAAATGGATCGGCACATCAGAAATTTATGAATTTGCACCTGAAGGAAATAAAATATCCGATCCGTGGCTTCGAAAAACATTCGATTTGAACCAAAAACCATCTAAAGCCATCATTTTTGTTGCATCGGTAGGTTATCACGAAGTGTATGTTAACGGTCAAAAAATAGGTAATCATGTTCTTGCTCCAGCCGTAACCGACCACACGCAACTTGCCCGATACATAGCTTATAATATTGCTCCGGAATTAAAACGAGGTAAAAATGTTATCGCATTGTGGCTCGGCACCTCATGGTCTATTTTCGCACCCTATTTCACTCCCGATAAACCAAAAACACCCATAGTTATTGCCCAAACCGATATTTACGGTAAAAATAACCGAAAACTCACAAGAATCGTTACTGATGAATCGTGGAGAACCCATCCGAGTCCGAACAAACTAATCGGAAACTGGGGATTCGGATTACCGGGTGGATACGGTGGTGAAATATGGGATGCCAACAAAGAAATTGATGACTGGAATCTGGAAAACTACAACGATCAAACATGGAGTAGAGCAATCGTTTACACGCCTTCACTCAAATTATCGGCTCAGCGGGCCGAAACAAACACCTTATTCGATGAGATTCGGCCGATAGCCATCGAAAAACGAACTGATGGCTCGTATCGCGTGGATATGGGTGTGAATTTTGCCGGGTGGACACAGATCGATGTTAACGGAAATCCGGGTGATACCATTCGCTTTTTGTATTCTGAAAGAGAACAGGACGATATGACGTTCAGTCTGAATAGCGCATATGTCCTTGGAAAATCGGGAAAAGGCACGTTTAAAAATAAGTTTAATTACAGTTCCGGCAGATGGATTACGATAAAAGGACTGAAATCTGCTCCCCAAAAAGAAGACATTAAGGGATGGATGGTTCGTACCAATTTTGTCGATGCCACTACGTTTGAATGTTCCGATCCGTTGCAAAACTGGATTTACAACACCGTAAACTGGACATTCGAAAACCTGTCTCTTGGCGGGTACATTGTGGATTGTCCGCAGCGTGAGCGATTCGGTTATGGCGGTGACGCACACGCCACATCCGAAACAGGAATGCTGAATTACCAACTGGGCGCATTTTACAATAAATGGCTCGAAGACTGGCGCGATGTACAGGGAACCGAGCCGATGGTCGGAAACATGAATGATCCAAACTGGGCGCGTAAGCAGGAAGGAAGCGGCAGAAGGCTTGGTGGTGGCGTTTTGCCTCAAACAGCGCCTACGTACCACGGTGGCGGCGGGCCCGCCTGGGGTGGAATCGTGGTAACATTGCCTTGGTTTATGTACCAATATCAGGGTGATATGCGCGTTCTCGAAGAAAATTTTGAAATGATAAAAGGCTGGCTCACTTTTTTGGATACTCACGTAGAAAATAACTTGCTCAAACGTTACGGCGGACGCTGGGATTTTCTGGGTGACTGGCTCTGGCCGGGTGCAACCGCACAGGGAATGAACAACTATTCCGATGAAAATCTATTTTTCAATAATTGCTACTGGATATACAACTTAAAAACAGGTGCAAAAGTAGCAGAAACCATTGGAAAGACCAATGAAGCTCAGAAGTGGAAACGTCAGGCTGAAGTATCAAGTCAAGCACTTCATAATAAGTATTATCACGCTGACGACCATAATTATTCTGATAAGACGATGCGAAGTCTTTCGGCTGCGTTATACGGCGATATTATGCCCGCAGAATTACGTCCGCTTGTGATGAAAAGGCTCGAAAAAGAGATTCTCGTCAATCAAAAAGGGCATATAGATGTAGGAATTACCGGTGGAGCGATGCTTTTCAAGGTGTTGCGCGAAGAAGGTAGAGATGATCTCATTTACTCGATGACTTCGCAAACCACTTATCCGAGTTGGGGATTAATGCGCGAAAGCGGCGCCACCACCATTTGGGAAATGTGGGAAAAAGATTTATCTGGGCATTCGTTGTTGCACAGTTCCTATCTTTACCCGGGTGCTTGGTACATTGATGGCGTAGCGGGCATTCGAAGAAGGGATGATTCACCCGGATTCCGGAAATTCGATATTCGTGTTCCTGATTTTCCAGAAGAGCAAATTTCGTGGGCTAAAGCCGGTTACAACTCCCCGGCAGGAATGGTTCAATCGCACTGGCAACGTGAAAACGGAAAAACAACACTGTCGGTTACCGTGCCTCCCAATTGCGAAGCGACTGTTTACTTTCCAGATGTGTTCAATAGAAAAGTCAAAGAAAATTCCGGTTTTGCAAAAGAAATTGGTAAAAAAGACGGCTATGTACTGTTTGAAATTCCATCGGGAAGTTATAAATTTGAAAACTAATATCTAAAACAAATAAATATCATCCAATGAAAGCATTCAAAATCTTTTTACTTCTCTTAACCGTCTTCACCGGATTAAGCGCACAACAGCTTTCCGTGAACAACTTAACAACTGAACATAAAATCAACCCTATCGGAATCGATGCGGCTCAACCCCGGTTTTCATGGAAAATCTCAGTCACCGGAAACAATGTGATGCAAACCGCGTATCAAATCCGCGTAGCAACAAATGCATCTTTTTCTTCATCAACCCAGGTTTGGAACTCAGGAAAAATAACATCTGATGAATCTGTTTTACAGAAATATGCCGGAAATGCGTTGAAATCAGCACAGCGCTACTATTGGCAGGTAAAAGTCTGGGATAATAAAGGCCGAGAATCCAAATGGAGCCAAACAGCATTCTGGGAAACCGGACTTCTCTCGCAGGCGGATTGGAAAGCACAGTGGATCGAATTCGATGAAGATACGAGCCGGTACATTCCGGCGCCTTATTTACGCAAAGAGTTTGATGTGTCCAAAAAAATAGCGAAAGCAACCATCTACGCAACCGCTCACGGACTTTACGAATTGCATTTGAACGGTCAAAAAGTGGGCGATCAGGTTTTCACACCGGGGTGGACAACGTACGGTAAACGACTTCAATATCAGGTGTATGATGTAACAAAACAAGTACAAAACGGAAGAAACGCAATTGGCGCAATTCTTGGTGACGGATGGTATCGGGGTTCTTTAGCGTGGAGCGATAACTGGGGAATTTACGGAAAAAAACTTGGTTTATTTGCGCAAATGCGTATCGATTATACGGACGGATCTTCAACGCTCATTACAACCGATGATAGTTGGAAAGCTTCCAACGACGGGCCTATCGTTAAAAATGGGCTTTATTTCGGTGAAAATTACGACGCCACAAAAAACCTCACAGGATGGAATAAAGTTGGATACGACGATAGCAACTGGAAGAAAGTTAGTATTGGAAACTACGAATTCAAACTGGTAGCATCAGAAGGTGCAGAAATCAGAAAAATTGAAGAAATAAAACCGGTAAAGATTTTCAAATCGCCAAGTGGCAGATTACTGGTAGACATGGGACAAAATATGGTGGGTTGGATCCGTTTAAAGGTAAACGGTCCGAAAGGAACTGAGATAACCATTAACCACGCTGAAGTATTGGATAAGGACGGTGAATTTTATACCGAAAATCTCCGTGCAGCAGAATGCGAACTTAAGTATACCCTGGCGGGAACAGGAGAAGAAATATACGAACCGCGTTTCACGTTTATGGGATTCAGATTCATCGAAGTTATCGGTTTCCCGGGAACATTAACTGAAGACAACATAACGGGTGTGGTAATCCATTCCGATATGCAAGCCACAGGCCGTTACGAATCTTCCGAACCACTGCTTAATCAACTTCAACACAACATTATCTGGGGGCAAAAAGGTAATTTCCTCGACGTACCTACTGATTGTCCTCAACGTGACGAAAGACTCGGCTGGACAGGCGACGCACAGGCTTTTTTCCGCACTTCAACATTTAATTACGATGTAGCTTCGTTCTTTACAAAATGGTTGAAAGATGTGGCGCTCGATCAACGAAAAGCCGGTGAAATTCCTTTTGTTGTTCCTGATGTTCTTAATCCGCAAGGTTCAGAGGCAGCAAGTAATTCCGCCGGATGGGGAGATGTTGCAACTATCATTCCCTGGGAAATGTATTTGGTGTACGGCGATAAGAATATTCTCGAAACACAATATCCGAGTATGAAAGCGTGGGTGGAATACATTCGTAATAAATCGGGTGATGCCATGATCTGGAAAGGCGGAAGCGTTTTCGGGGACTGGCTCTTTTTCCATCCTTTTGTCAATGACCACACAGCTCCCGACGGACATACAGAGCACGATTTCATCTCAACAGCGTTCTATGCTTATTCTACCAGCATTCTGGCGAAAGCTGCGCGTGTACTGGGCAAGGTCGATGACGCCCGGTTTTACGATGATCTTTTCAATAAAATCAAAAAAGTATTTATTCACGAATACGTGACTCCTGCCGGAAGAATCGGTACCAACTCACAAACTTCTTATGTGCTGGCACTGATGTTTGATCTTCTCCCGGACAATCTACGCGAAAAATCGGCTCAGTTCCTAGTTAACGACATCCGTAGCCGCAACACGCATCTATCTACCGGATTTCTGGGCACACCTTATCTGTGTCATGTACTTTCCGATAACGGTTACACCGATGTGGCGTACGATCTTTTGATGCAAAAGACATTCCCTTCGTGGCTTTATCCTGTAACACAGGGAGCAACCACCATTTGGGAACGCTGGGACGGACAACGCCCGGACGGAACCTTCCAGGATAAAGGAATGAACTCGTTCAACCACTATGCTTATGGCGCTATCGGCGACTGGATGTACCGCGTTTCTGCCGGATTGGATGCTCAGGCTCCAGGATACAAACATTTACTGTTGAAACCTCATCCAACAGACAAGCTTTCGTTTTCCAAAGCTGCTTTCGAAAGCGCTTATGGAACCGTACAATCGGGTTGGGAACGAAAAGACGGAAAAATAATTGTGAACGTTGTAGTTCCTCCCAATACAAAAGCAACAGTTCTTCTGCAAACCGGTTCGGCGGTTACTGAAAGAGGGAAATCATTATCATTGAACAAAAACATCTCCACTGTTGAAGTTGCAAACGGACAAACTCGGTTTGAAATCGGCTCTGGGAGCTATGTTTTCGAGTATAGTGAGTAATATGTAACCAAAATAAAACAACAACTTAATTCATAATTGAACAAATCGTTAAAAAGGAAATAAACTGACTTTTACTCAGGTGGTAATCACTTTTATTTAAATATTTTCTTACTTTTGTAATTTGAAAATGGAATCAATCGCGGTTCTTATATCAGGAAGTAATATAGATAAGGTTTGGGATCTTGTCCGATTAATGTAAGAATGAAAAGTTTATCCGCTAAAATTAAAATAGTAGTCACTTTATTTTTAACGATTTGTTCAATTTCACTTTTTGCTCAGGAAAGTGTATTGAAATCCACTAACCAAGCTACTCTTTTGGGTGTTGGAAAAGCTTTTCTAACTGACACTTATCTCTCTCCGTTAGAATACAACGGATTAACTTTGTCGCTATTACACGACCGTATCAATCCTACGCGTTTTTTCGATAAAAAACTTCTCCTGCAACAACAATTTCAAATGCAGGTAGCATTTACAAAAAATCCGTCGGCTTCGGCTTCGGAATACTTTGGAGAAGTTACGTATTTTGCCACAGGATTATATCCAATTTTCAAGAACAACCACTTCCAATTTCTTGGTGGTGGTGGTCTGGACACCTCATTGGGAGGAATTTATAATGTGCGAAATTCCAATAATCCGGGTTCGTTAAAAGTATCTGTAAACCTCGGTTTATCGGCAATGGCAATGTATAATTGGAGGCGGTTCACATTCCGTTGGCAAGTGAGTACACCATTCGCGGGAATGTTTTTCTCGCCCGAATACGGACAATCGTACTACGAGATTTTTTCTCTGGGAAATGGGAAAGGTACGGTGCGTTTTGCATCGTTTCAAAATCAGCTCGCACTCCGAAACTATTTCACCGTTGACATTCCAATTAACAACATCACCATCCGTACCGGATATTTGGGCGATTTTTACAGAACTGATGTGAACGACATTATAACAAAAGTAGTTTCGCATCAGTTTATGCTGGGTTTGGCTGTTGAATCGCTTAATTTTGGAGGGTTCAAAGCAAAAAAGAACAATCAGTTCAAAAGTAGTTATTATTAATGGTAGAGACGCAAAGCATTATTGCGCCTTCAATTTAAAAAATGAAGTACAATTTCGACGAAATAATAGACCGTTCAAGTTCGCATTGTGTAAAAATTAACAGATTGAAAGCTGTATTTGGGCGCGATGATCTTATCCCTCTTTGGGTAGCCGATATGGATTTTTTATCCCCTCCGGCAATTACCGAAGCTTTAGTGGAAAGAACCAGACACGGTATTTTTGGATATACTGTCCCTTTTGACGGGTATTACCAATCAATTATAAACTGGCTGAAGAAAAGGCATGATTATCAGGTTACAAGAAACGAAATTACTTTCGTCCCGGGTGTTGTGAAAGGTTTTGCTTTCGCCATTGAAATCTTTACCCAAGAAAATGACAAAATAATTATTCAACCTCCGGTTTATCATCCGTTCCGCATTGTTCCTGAAGCGCTTAACCGGCAGGTTATAAACAACCCCTTAATTTTAGAAGACGGAAAATATAAAATCGATTTCGAAGGATTAAAAAAAATCATCGCCGAAAACGACTGCAAGATGCTCATTTTCTGCAGTCCGCATAATCCTGTAGGGAGAATCTGGAATGATGACGAACTGAAGCAACTGGCTGAAATTTGTTACGATAACAATATTCTGGTTATTTCCGATGAAATTCATTCCGATCTAATCTTGCCGGGATTCAAACATACTCCTTTTGCCACTGTTTCTGAAAAAGCAAAAGGAAACAGTATCACATTAATGGCTCCAAGCAAAACGTTCAATATTGCCGGAATAGTAAGTTCTTTTGCGATTATTCATAACAAAGAATTGAAGAATAAGTACATGAATTACCTGACTCCGCGTGAACTAGACCAGGGAACCATTCACGCTTTGGTGGCTACCGAAGCAGCTTACAATCAAGGCGCAGAATGGCTTGACCAGGCGCTTGAATATATTCAAAAAAATATCGATTTTGTGGAAAATTATCTGAAAGAAAATATTCCGCAAATCAAAGTAATTAAATCCGAAGCCACGTTCCTCGTGTGGTTAGACTGCAGGGATTTAAATCTCACACAAAAGGAATTGGTCAACCTTTTTGTTAACAAAGCAAAGCTGGCGTTGAATGACGGTACCGTGTTCGGTAAGGAAGGTGAAGGATTTATGCGGTTGAACGTGGGCACCCCACTCTCAAACATTGAAAAAGCGCTTAATAATCTAAAAAAAGCGATAAATCAATAAAACTATTTTTCCATCATATTGTTAAATTTCACACAACACTTAATTATAAAAAAACAACATCAATGAAAATTTCAGACAGCAAATATGTAACTCTAACATACGACCTCAACGTAGGCGAGGGCGAAGAACGTGAACTAATGGAGCAAGCAACAGCCGAAAAGCCACTCGAATTTATTTTCGGAACAAACTCTATGCTAAAAGCATTCGAAGATAATATTTTTGGACTTTCGGAAGGTGATAAATTTAAGTTCACTTTGAATCCCGAAGAAGCTTATGGCGATTTTGACGAATCAAGGATCATCGATTTACCCAAAAACATTTTCGAAGTCGATGGAAAGATTGACACAGAGATGCTTTTCGAAGGCAACACCCTGCCCATGATGGATTCAGACGGAAATCGCCTGACGGGATCTGTAGTTACGATCACTGACGATACTGTAACCATGGATTTCAATCATCCGTTGGCCGGTGAAACCATGCATTTTGAAGGAACCGTACAAGGTGTCCGCGATGCATCGCCCGAAGAAATTGCAGCTCTGTTTTCAAACGGCGGTGGCTGCAGCAGCGGAGATTGCGGAGGTTGCAGTTGCGGCTGCTAAAACCAATTATAATTTGTAAAGGCGGCTACACACCGTCTTTACGTTTTTTTGATTTTGAGATATAGTAATTAAGACACAGAATGAACACTTTCGGAAATATTTTTAGGTTAACATCGTTTGGCGAATCACACGGCCCAGCTGTTGGAGGCATAATCGATGGATGTCCTCCCGGGCTTGAATTGGATATGGAATTTATCCAAAGCGAACTTGACAGACGCCGTCCGGGACAATCCAGAATTACAACTCCACGGGTGGAACCCGATACAGTCGAATTTCTTTCAGGTATTTTCGAAGGCAAAACCACGGGAGCACCCATAGGTTTTATGATTAAAAACCAAAATCAACGCTCATCGGATTACGACAATCTAAAAGATGTTTTTCGGCCCTCACATGCCGATTACACTTATCAACAGAAATACGGAATACGCGATCATCGGGGAAGCGGCCGTTCATCGGCACGCGAAACCATTGCACGTGTTGTAGGCGGAGCTGTGGCTAAACTTTACATGAGACAACTAGGAGTGTCTGTTTCTGCTTATACGTCGCAGGTTGGGGAAATTAAGCTGGAGAACGATTATAAAAAATATGACCTTACCAAAACCGAAAACACACCCGTTCGCTGTCCTGATACCGAAAAGGCGGAGCAAATGATAGAACTTATAAAACAAGTTCAATACAAAGGTGATACCATTGGCGGAGTTGTTACTTGCGTGATACAAGGGGCACCTGTTGGTCTTGGTGAGCCGGTTTTCGGAAAGTTACATGCAGCTTTGGGCAGTGCCATGCTCAGCATCAATGCTGTAAAAGGATTTGAATACGGACACGGTTTCGATGTAAGTAAACGGGGTTCGGAAATGAACGATTCGTTTTTCGATGATAACGGGAAAATCAGTACCCGCACCAATAACTCAGGAGGTATACAAGCCGGTATTTCTAATGGTCAGGATATTTATTTCCGTGTGGCATTTAAACCGGTTTCTACCATTCTGATGGAACAAAAAACTGTGAATATTGACGGAAAAGACACCACCATCAAAGCCCGCGGGCGACACGACGCCTGCGTTCTTCCACGTGCTGTGCCCATTGTGGAAGCCATGGCAGCAATGGTCATTTTGGATTATTATCTGTTATCAAAGAAAGTGTAGAAGCGCAATGCATTGCGTCTTTTTTCATAAATAACCTTTCTCAAAAACGCTTTTTTCGATTAAACTTTCTATTACCGAAAAGGTCTATATTGTAAATAGACAAGGAGTTGTACATTTTATATTTAGCGTTATGAAACGAGCATTTAAATTAGTTACACTTAAGTAAATGATTACGGCGAGTTCCATACGACTTTAATGAAAAAAATAAAATAATAATCGTATGAAAAAAGTAATTTTAATATTAGTAATGGCGGCAGCCTCTATACAGATGTTTGCCGACGATGACTACCACCGTTTTGCTAGAGACGTTGATTATTATTCCCGAGGTTACTCTAACGATCAGGTAGTAATGTTGTACCAAAATCATTACGGTATTCCGCAATCTACTTTGATACAACTTTACGGTGATTACGGAAACAGCTGGGGAAATGTAACACTGGGATTGGAGTTGAGTCATTTCTTAGGAATTCCCATCGGTGACGTTTTCGGATTTTATGCCGGAGGCAACGGATGGGGCGTAACAGCTCAGCGATATGGCATCAAACCCGGATCGGCACAGTTTCACCGGATGAAATCTATTATGAGCAACAAGAACAAGTACTGGCGAGATATTTACAGAGACTATGATCGCAGACGCGACCCGTTAATCGCCCGCAGGGGTAGAGTTATCTTTGACGACGGTATGATCATTCTGGGCCCATCGAGCAAGGATATTAAACGGGTTAACAAACAAATCGAGAAAAGGAATAAAGAGATTTACAAAGACCAGCGCAAACGCGAAAGAGATTGGGAAAAGAAAAATAAGAAAATTATCCATGAACAGAAAAAACGGCAAAGACGTCTCGATAGAATTTTTGGGTAAGTCTGGTAATAAAATAGTTGCTGACTCCAAATTAGCTACTGCTTAAAAACAAAACCTGCAAGCAATAAACTGCTTTGCAGGTTTTTTTTGAGCACACGCAAGGCGGTATCGAACCGCCGTGTATTATATATTTAATCAAATAAACTCATTTGGCCTGTAATCTCATCGAGCAGGTCGGCATCGTTCATAGGCTCCTCTGCTTCGATCTCCACTTCCGATGGTTTTTCTTTCTTCTCTTCAGATTCCGGAAAACGAGTAGGCTCCAGTTCTTTCACATCTTTCACTTCATAATTTGATACGCGCTTTCCTTTGGCTTTGAAACTTTTCACACCGATAAATTCTTCAACGTCAATTTCAATTGGTTCACGGAAATCATCACCACCTCCAAATGTAGCTTCAACACGCGGATAAATAACGTCAGTGAGCAGGAACAATTTCGAATCGGGATTTTCACCTAAAAAGTTAGCCACTTTATCCGATGCATCAAACGTAAAGCGTTTGAGATAAGCGTATCCCTGATCGGCATCAAAAAGGGCAGCAGACCAGATTTTACTTTCATCGTATTTTTCGATTCGGACAAAATTAGGCTCAAAGTGGTTACTCAAGTCGAAATTGCAAACATGGAAGTTCCCGTTTTTGTAAACAACCAGTACTTGATCATCTCCCTCAAATTCACCAAGGTAAAAACCTCCACCATCGTAATTCAGGCGTAACACGTCGGGATCAAACCACACTTTACGTCCGCCAAGTGTCGAATGTCCTTTTTGCTTGAGCATGATACGGTGCACATCGGCTTTGGTAAGAATATTTCCCATCGATCCCCTACCCTTGATAACAATTTCCTTGAAATCTTTTTCGAACTGTAAAATCCGCTGGCGTGGCTTCGGTTTCAGGATGACCCTTACAGTTTCGGCTTCGCCGTTTGGATTGGCACTGAAATATACAATTCGCGAACCGGCCTTGCCTTGTGACACATCGTAATCCCTGTCGCGGGTTACGCCGGTTACAGAGAATCGTTTGATGTAATGTGATCCGGTTTTCCCGTGACGGTAAATAACGTTATAAATGGTGCGTTTGTCATTTCTTTTGTAAACGTTGGCGTATAAAATCCCTTTTCCAACAAACATTTTATCACTCACCTTCACCACTTTATACTTTCCGTCTCTGAAAAATACGATAATATCGTCAATATCGGAACAATTGCAGACAAACTCGTCTTTCTTCAATCCGGTACCGATAAATCCTTCTTCGCGGTTGATATACAATTTTTCATTTGCTTCGGCAACCTTAACGGCTTCGATATTTTCGAAACTGCGAATTTCAGTTTTACGCGGATAATTTTTGCCGTATTTCTCCTTCAGCATCAGGTACCACGAAATAGTATAATCGATCAGATTTTCCAGATTATGGTCTATTTCCTCGATATCACTTTTAAATTTGGCAATATTCTCGTCTGCCTTATCGGAGTTGAATTTCAGGATTCGCGCCATTCGGATCTCCATCAACCGCAGGATATCTTCTGACGTTATTTCGCGAATAAATGATGGTTTGTAAGGTTCCAGTCGTTTATCGATATGCGCAACGGCAATATCCATATTTTTAGCATTCTCAAACTCCTTGTCCTTATATATGCGCTCCTCGATAAATATTTTTTCGAGCGATGCAAAAAGCAGCGCTTCCTGTTTTTCCTGTTTTTCAATCTCGAGTTCCAGACGAAGCAATTCTTTTGTACGGTCGGTGGAGGTACGAAGCACGTCACTAACGGTAAGAAAATGCGGTTTATCGTCCTCGATAATACAGCAGTTGGGCGAGATATTGATTTCGCAATCCGTAAATGCGTAAAGAGCATCTATGGTTCTGTCAGACGAAACACCGGAGGCAAGTTGCACCTGAATTTCGACTTCTGCGGCCGTTATATCATCAACCTTTCTGACTTTTATCTTCCCGCGCTCGTTTGCCTTGATAATGGATTCGACAACAGAAGCAGTTGTTTTTCCAAACGGCAGGCTTGTAATAACTAATGTTTTGTTGTCAAGTTTTTTGATTGATGCACGTACTTTTACCGATCCGCCACGTTCACCATCGTTGTATCTTTCCACATCGATGTAACCACCGGTCTGAAAATCGGGATACAGTTTGAATTCTTTCTCCTGCAGGTAAGAAACAGATGCATCGCAAAGCTCGTTAAAATTGTGCGGCAGAATTTTGGAAGTTAATCCAACGGCGATCCCTTCCGTACCTTGTGCAAGAAGTAACGGAAATTTTGCAGGAAGTGTGACCGGCTCTTTATTTCGTCCGTCGTACGACGGTTTCCATTCGGTAGTTTTGGTATTAAAAAGTACTTCGAGAGCAAATTTTGTCAAGCGCGCTTCAATGTATCGGGGAGCGGCTGCTCCATCTCCCGTATGCACGTTTCCCCAGTTTCCCTGACAATCGATCAGTAAATCCTTTTGTCCAAGTTGAACCAGTGCATCGCCAATGGATGCATCGCCGTGCGGGTGAAACTGCATGGTGAACCCGATAATATTCGCTACTTTGTTGTACCGCCCGTCATCCATTCGTTTCATGGCATGCAGAATACGTCGTTGAACGGGCTTTAGCCCGTCGGTAACGTGCGGAACAGCACGTTCCAGAATCACATACGATGCATAGTCCAAAAACCAGTCCTGATACATTCGGGAAAGGTTCAAGGGCGAGTCTTCGGCTAATCGGGTGGTAATTTTAGGATTGGAGTGTTGCGAAGAACCGGAGAGAACAATATCCTCCTCTTCCTGGTTCACTTGCTTATCTTTATCTTCAAAATTTTCTTCGTTACTATCTTTTAATGACATATATTATTTAGGGCTGAAAAAGTCGCTCAAAGATACTTTTTTTTCACGTGATTTGCAAATGGACAAACAAGCGATTCAGTTTATTGACGAAAAATAAAGATCAAGGAATATCAGTTCTGAACAGTAGCCGCGTTGTTATAAATTCAGCGGGTCTGACGATTGCTAGTCCTATTTCTACAATAAGCTTTCCATCTAAAATATCTTGCGGAGTCATTGTCTTGTTTAAGCCAACATCTATAAAAAATGCATGTTCCGGCTTATATCCTTGCAAAGCACCACCTCGCCAAAGGTAAACCAAATACTGTTCAATTGTTTCGTAAATTGATTTCCATACATTCTGATCATTGGCTTCAATATTTATTTTACGGATGTATTTTCTAATGGATTGCTCTACAGTGATGAACAATCTTCTGACCGGTACATAACGCCATTCGTTATCGTTACCCGCAAGCGTCCTTGCACCCCAGATAATTGCCTGACCTCTACCTGTAAACGCTCGTATGGCATTGATGGATTTTCCACCTTCTGTATCCAGACTCAGGTCGTCGTTTTCAGACTGGCTGATAGAAAATTCAGGACGATGTACCTTGTCTAAATTAATATTTGCCGGTGCTTTCCATACGCCAAGGGCAGTATCAGTCGTCACATATCGACCTATTACTGCCGCAGTTGCGGGTAAAATCATTTCCAACTGTGAAATTGCACTCATTGCCATGTCAAACAGTCCTCTATTCAGCTTTTCGAGCTCACCAAGGTTCTTGACACTTGTTCCGCCAATTTTCACCATTTCCTTATCGAATAATTCATAGGGAATTGTGGTGACCAACCGCGGATAATAGACAGCTCCAAAACTACATACTGGTGTATCCCCGAAATCAAATCTACGCAGTTTCTCAATAGCTTGATCTGGCACCAAACTTCCTAACCACAC
This sequence comes from Bacteroidales bacterium UBA1035, assembly GCA_002316835.1. GTDB lineage: Bacteria > Bacteroidota > Bacteroidia > Bacteroidales > Dysgonomonadaceae > Petrimonas. The sequence goes on from DCEG01000051.1 coordinate 26,024, forward strand.
ATCCATAACCACAAAACGATCCCTCAATCGGGCAGCCTGCTCCATTGCTGCTTTGTGCAAACTATAATATAGTGTTTCACTTTCCAGATTCATAGCATCGGGAATAGCAACCAGTGAGACATCTTCCAGTTGCTCAGCAATATCCAGACCCGCTTTTAAATGACTAAATTCAATCGTTCCTGCATCATCGGAATATCTGTCAACGGATATAATATAACAAGATCTTCCTCCGTTTGAGAAAAACATTTGCATGGAAGGATACAAGATATATTTTGAAGCGATTTGCTGATTTAATTCAGCTCTTGCGTCAAAAACACCCGGAGTATTCTCAAAAAAATGAACTTCAATACCTGTTTCTGGAAATTCGGCACCGAAGATGGTTTCAAACTCCAGAAGCGATGAGATACGAACAGGTTGCATATGCAGGTTTTCTCCCTCCTGATTTATAGCTTTCCCGGTGTAACCTATGAAGACAGGTATGGCGCTCTCGACGGAGACAATGGTGGCCGGGAGCTTTAATGTTCTTTTATTATAATTCCGTTGTATTTTAATTCTATTCTTACCCATAATACTTTTTTTTCAAACCATTAAGAACTAACCAGCAATATCAATGGTTAGAGAACCCTGAACAGATAGCAATGTTTCCATGATGTGTTACCGGTATTCCATTGATCAAAACAGTCCTGCTTCGGATATCGAGAGCCATTTTCCTTTCAGATAATGAAATAAATACACCTGACGCATGACATTTTGTATTTCTAAAAAACCTACTTTCTGATTATTAATACAGGAGCAATGATTTAGGCAAATTTCACCCCGTAACGTCCGCAAATCTCCACCACTTTAGGAAAATCAGGTGGTCCGGGTGGTAACAGGCTTAATTCTTCGAACATACCCTCAATTCCTGCCGGAAAGACCTCAAGATAAACTTTTGCATTTGTCGATCCAACCACTTTCCATGTGTGCGGAATCTGGCGAGGTAAAAAAATGGAATCACCATCTTTTAAAAGTGTTGTGTTATCTCCTACCGTAAATTGTACTTGTCCTTCGATGATCGTGTACACCTCGTCTTCGTTTTCGTGAATATGCATAGGAATTTGAGTGTCGAGAGGATTATCCTGATAAACTGATAAGTATTGTCCGTTAGTGTCTTTTCCCGAAAACTTGATCTGTTGATGATCTCCCAAAACATTGAATCTTTGTCCTTCGTTTTTAAATACTATTTTCGCTTCCATTGCTTTTGTTTTAATTAATGATTTGTTAGAAAGGGCTGAAAATAAGGATTTTTATTTCCATTTATTTTTGTTTTTATTTAATTCA
>DCEG01000051.1:27496-53256 GCA_002316835.1 Bacteroidales bacterium UBA1035
CTTTTTAGATCTGATCCCCTGACAAAAAATATAAACATAAACATTCACTCAACCTTTAGAGATAATGAATGTAAAGTCTTAAATCAAGCACGAATTATCCAACTGTAAGTTTGGGTGAGTGAACAGCAGGTTTTATCTGTTTCCAGGCGTATGCTAATATATTATCTACATGGAACTGTACACATTTCAACCTTGACATAGAACTTAACGCCCTGTCAATATGTTTATTACAAATAAAAAAGGAAGGGGAAATGATGTGGAAAGTAGAACAAGTTTATATTTCTTGCATAATGGTAAGAGACTCCCGCTCCCGCTTAAGATCTTTGAATTCACGCACAACTGTGTAATAATTCATTCTAATTTCTAAAAAAACAGATAATAGTTAGTTTAGTTCATTATAAAAATGTTAAATCTTTAATTATCATCAGATATTACAACAAATGCAAAAAATGTCGATATCCAATTAAACTACTTTCAAAAAAAAATGTTATTAGTATAAGGAGAATAATTTAAAACAAGATATTATAGCCTTTTGGAAAAGGCAGAAAATTAACAACAACAAAAACAACTATGAAAAGAAAAAATTTTATTCAATCGGCAAAATTTTCCTTTGTAATGATCGTTACGCTGGCCTTTTTACAAGCCTGCGGAAGCGTTCCTTTCACCGGAAGAAGACAATTGAACCTGGTTTCCAACGAACAGGTTGTTGCACTTAGTTTGCAACAATATCAGGATTTTATACGCTCTGCTCCGCTCGAAAGGGGCACCTCAAGCTCAGATATGGTAGCCCGTGTAGGCTCCCGAATAGCCAACGCAGTAGAAACGTTCTACAAAAGCAACGGCTACGAATCTGAGCTACAATATTATCAATGGGAATTTAATTTGGTAAAAGACAAAAGTGTGAACGCTTTTGCCATGCCAGGTGGAAAAATAGTTATTTTCGAAGGTCTGTTACCGGTGACACAAACCGAAGATGCATTGGCAGTGGTTGTAGGACACGAAGTTGCTCACGTAATTGCCCGTCATGCTCAGGAAAGAATCAGCCAGCAAATGGCACTGCAATACGGTGGTGCGATAGCGGGTGGTTTATTGGGTAATTCTGTTGGTGCACAAATCGGACAACAAGTGTTCGGTCTTGGCGCTCAATTTGGTGTCATGATGCCTTATGCCCGCAAACAGGAATACGAAGCTGATGAAATCGGACTTATCGTGATGGCACTAGCAGGATATAATCCTCAATCAGCTGTTCCTTTCTGGACAAGAATGGCACAAAGCAATGAAGGTGGCGCACCTCCTGAATTTTTAAGCACTCACCCTACAGATGAGAAACGTATTGCACGCATTCAGCAAATTTTGCCCAATGTATTACAGTATTACAAAGGAACCGGCGTTCAGAATACGCCAAGTGAGCCTATTAAAACCAAAGCTCCCGTTCCCGTAAAAACTGATGGTGCAAAAACCTCGGAAGACTGGACTTTCTAATTCAGATAAAATATTATATTTTAATAGGGGATCGCAATGCGATTCTCTATTTTTTTTGTGACATTTTAAAACTATCATTTATAAACCAAGAAAGGTAGTTTTTAAACAAAATAATAGCTAACTTTGCGCAAAATGAAAGAACCAATTAACAATTAATCTTGAATTATTATAAATAATCGTTTTAGTATGAACACAATAACTAGTAAGCTCAGTGGTAAAACACGCTCTGAGCACGATCTTATCGGGGATATGGAAATTCCCGTGGAATATTATTTCGGCGTTCAAACCATGCGTGCGCTGGAAAATTTCGAAATCAGTCGTTCCAAACTTTATCATTATCCTCAATTCATCTTGGCTCTGGCAGATGTAAAAGCGGCAGCTGCTTTGGCAAACAAAGAACTAGGCATACTGGATCCTACTATCGCCGATGCTATTGTTGAAGCCTGCTATGAGATAAAAGGAGGAAGTCTCCACGACCAATTTGTTGTAGATATGGTACAAGGCGGGGCAGGCACTTCAACAAATATGAATGCCAATGAAGTGATTGCTAACAGGGCATTGGAAATCTTAGGATTCGAAAAAGGAGATTATGTTCACTGCCATCCCAACAACCATGTGAATCTTTCTCAATCTACAAACGACGCCTACCCCACTGCTCTTAAAATAGCACTCTACAGAAGCATTGTAGAATTACAAAAATCGTGGGTGAAAATAATCGATGCTTTGCGCGAAAAAGGAAAAGAATTTGCACAAGTTATAAAAATGGGCCGTACGCAATTACAAGATGCCGTTCCAATGACTTTAGGACAGGAATTTGAAGCATTTGCCATAAACTTGCAGGAAGAAATTCAACGTTTAGAGCAAAACCGCATATTACTTCTTGAAACTAATATGGGTGCAACTGCAATCGGAACAGGAATTAATTCCGATCCTGAATATACGGCAGTTTGTACGCGTCATTTGGCAAATGTTTCAGGTATTGATGTAGTGGCTGCAGAGAACCTTATAGAAGCCACCAGTGACACGACGGTTTTCATCACAAATTCATCTGCATTCAAACGATTGGCAGTTAAATTATCGAAAATGTGTAACGATTTAAGGTTGTTGTCGTCCGGACCAAGAACCGGTTTGAACGAAATTAACCTGCCACCCATGCAACCCGGTTCATCCATTATGCCGGGAAAAGTGAATCCGGTAATTCCCGAAGTTGTCAACCAGATTGCTTACAAAGTAATTGGAAATGATTTAACTGTTACTATGGCATCGGAAGCCGGACAACTTCAGTTGAATGTTATGGAACCTATTATTGCTTACTCGCTGATGGAAAGCATCGAAATGCTTATCAACGGTATCAATACCTTGAGAACTAAATGTATCATCGGTATTACAGCTAACGTAGATCGTTGTAAAGAAATGGTGCTGAATAGCATCGGCCTGGTCACTGCCCTCAACCCCTATCTTGGATACGAAAACTCTACCAAGGTAGCCGCCGAAGCATTGGAAACTGGCAGGGGTGTCTACGATATTGTATTGGAACGCAACCTAATGGATAAGGAGAAATTGGACGAGATCCTCAAACCGGAGAACATGATCCAACCCAGAAAAATAGATAAGATTTAAAAAAACTCACCGGGTAGTTTAAATTTACATCATCAATAAAACGAAAGGGCGAAATGTTTAACACTTCGCCCTTTATCTATTCTTTAATGAATGAATGCTATTTTCTAAGCCGATTTAGTGATCTGACCAAAATTTCATCGGCACCGATTCTGCGAATGGCGAGATACGTTAAAATAATGGCAATTACCGGCATAATAATACCAATGCCTATCTTCTGAAACTGCAATCCCGCTTCGGGGTTAATTTGAAAAATCAAAAAACCGAAGTAAAGATAGAATCCTATCATCAGAAAAATGTTAAAAATAGATATTCTGATCTGTAACATTCGGGTTTTGTACAAAAAAACGGTTACGATGGCTAAAAGGCTGCTGATTGCGCCTATTGCAAAAAGTGCCCAGGTTGAGTTCTCGAGATTTCCGTTACGGTACATACCCATCGCTTCAAAAGTAACCGGATCCCCGTTGTAGAAAAAAGAAGCCAAAGGTGTTACCGTGGCTGCTAACATACAAACTGATGCAAGTATTAAAAATACAGTTTGAATTCTCTGAAGCATACTATTCTGTTAAAACTGTTCCTTTTCTTTTGCAGGGTTACGATAATAAATCTCACCGTCTTTCCAGTCCTGCAAAGCTATCAGTGCGGGTTTGGGAAGTTTTTCATAAAAACGTGAAATTTCTATCTGTTCGTGATTTTCGAAAACTTCTTCCAGATTATCGGTGTATGAAGCAAATTCCTGTAGCTTTGTATCCAGATCTTGTTTCATCTCAACTGAAAGCTGATTAGCTCTTTTGCTGATTATTCGAACCATTTCGTAAACATTTCCAACCGGTTCGGCAAGTTTCATCACATCGCGGGTTTCGGTATTCGAAGCTGCATTTGTTCTTCTGTAGTCCATTTTATATTATATTCTTATTCTAAACTTTTAAATTACTTATTTTAACTGAGTTACGAGGGCAATGCATCAACTTTGCTTTGCGCTCTTTTATAATACCTGTCGGCTTCTGTCATGTATTTTCCATTCGGAAAAGTATTTTTGTAGTTGAAATACTCGTCAAGCACCATACGATACCGCTCAGGTTGAGTTTCCAGCGTACTGCGCTCAGCATACTCATAGCGAGCACGAAGAATGATCATCTGATAATCTTCGTTGTATTTTGAGAACGGATAACTTTTTATGGCCTCTCGTGCGGTTATAACTGCCGATTCGTAATTATTACCCATGTAATTTCCCAAATTCAGGTACAATTGGGCTGCCAGCAACTCTTTTTGAGCCAGTTTTTCCTGTAACTCAAACATATAGTTCTTGGCTTGTTCCGATCTCTCATTTTGTGGATATTCTTCCATATATCGCTGAAACTCAGCCATGGCCTTATATGTTTTAGTTTGATCCAGTTTGGGGTCAGGCGAATCCAGATATAAGCCATATGCGGCATAAAACAAAGCCGGCTCTGCATACTCACCTTTGGGATAAGTATTATAATATGTTGTAAACATCTCTGTTGCCGAGAGATAATCTTTTGAATTATAATAACTTTGCCCTAATAAATATAACGATTCTTCAGCTCTGGCAGTTCCTTTGAAAAAAGGTACCAGCTCTTCGAGTAATGTGATTGAACGGCTGTATTTACCTTCTTCGAAATATTTTTTCGCGTACGAGTATTTCACATCCTTATCGGTACTTTTCAAAATCTTGTTGTACTCACCGCACGAAGCAAGTAATACAACAATCAATAAAAAATATACAGGTTTTACTCTCATTTTGTAAAAATCGGTTTTAGCGTGCAAATTTACAGAAACTTTCTTAGTTTTATCCCATCGCAAGGTAATTTTATTCTATTTTAGGATTTTAAACCCAAAAAAGTAAAAATATTCTCAACATATTTTCTATCGTTCGATAACTTAGGAACTTTATTTTGCCCACCGGATTTCTCCCTGGATTTCATCCATTTATAAAAATCACCCGGCTCCAAAATCCGGACAATAGGCTCACCGAGTGATAAGTTGTAAGAGCGCTTTGCTTCGTAATCAGAATTAAGTCTTTTCAGATTTTCATCTAAAACAATTGTGAACTGCTTTAAGTCGGTCGGTTTGGTTTCAAACTCGATAAGCCATTCGTGTGCTCCACTACTGTTATCACCAAAATAAACGGGTGCCGCAGTATATTCGTTTACTTTTGCACCGGTAATTTTACAAGTTTCTTCCAATGCCCTGTCAGCATTGTCAACGATAAGCTCTTCGCCAAATGCATTGATAAATTGTTTTGTTCTTCCCGTAATCCTAAACAAATGCGGGTTGGTAGAAGTAAACTCAATGGTGTCGCCGACTTTGTATCGCCATAAACCGCCACTGGTAGATATTACTAAAGCATATTGCTTACCGACTTCCACATCGGCAAGGGTTATGGCTTGCGGATTTTCCTTATCCCACTCCCCTACGGGAAGAAACTCATAAAATATCTCGTTGTCCAGTAAAAGAAGTAGATCTTTAGATTTACTTGAATACTGAACACCAAAAAAGCCTTCAGATGCGTTGTAAGTTTCCCAATAACGCATTTTTTCCGAAGGAATCAATTTTTCATATTGTTCACGAAACGGGTTGAAGCTGACCCCACCGTGAAAGAAGACTTCCAGGTTTTTCCACAAATCGGGAAGTGATCTCCCGGTATCTGTTACGATCTTTTTCAATAAAACCAGCATCCACGAAGGAACTCCCAAAAACGCCCTGATATCTTCTTTCACAGCGTAGTCCGAAAGCTTTTGTAATTTCTCTTCCCAATCAGGGAGCAGCGCTATTTCTTCAGGAGTTCTTGCTAATTTAACGATAAACGGCAAATTCTTCATCAGAATGGCTGAGATATCCCCTGTAAAGGTACTATCCCCAATGTTGTTTATTTGCTGGCTGCCACCCAATACCAGTGTTTTACCCAGAAAAAACTCCGTGTCGGGATAACTGTTAGCATACAATCCAAGCATGTGATACCCGCTCCTGTAATGACAATTCTCCAATGACTCCTGCGTTACAGGAATATATTTGCTTTTATCTTCGGTTGTTCCACTCGACATGGCAAACCATTTCACAGGCGAGTCCCATAATACATTTTGTTGCTTGTTTACAATGATCTTATCGAGATAAGGTCGTAAGTTTTCATAGGCAGCAACGGGTACTTTCTGTTGAAAGTCGGCGATAGATCTTATATTGTCAAATTGGTTTTCGGAACCGAAAAGCGTGTTTCGTCCGTGTTCGATCAGATTAGCGAAATTCTGTGCTTGTGTCCCCATAGGGTCATCCATAAATTTCTCAACTGACTTATAGTAAGATTTAAAAACTGCTCTCGTAATTTGTTTAATCATCAACAACGATGTTTTTTATTTGGCATCACAAAGGTAAGAAGGACTTCCCGAAAATCTGTCATTTGCCGCATTTCGAAAATATAAAAAAACGAAAAGAAAGTTATGGTTATTTTTTCATTTCCAGATCAAAGCCCAGCAACATTCCATCATAAAGATCGGCCATTGCGGCCAGAACTTCAATCGAATTGTTTTTTGTGAACATACTCAGGGTTTTCATCATTTTGAGAAAGCTATCGGCATCGAACATTAATTTCAGTCCTGAACCCGATCTGTGGACATTAGCTGTCACGTTACCCAAACCTTTCAGATAGCTCATCGAAACTGCTTTCTTCTCTTCGTCTAATTTATATTTACCCGAAAACTTCAGCAGTCCTAATTTCGCAGAATATGTACTATCTTCATTAAAAATGAAATCACTTTTTCCTTCTTTTATCCCAATTTTTGTACAATATTCATTGAAACTCTTTTCCACCTGAGTAGCAACGAGCGCGCCACCAGCTTTTTTCAACAGGTTTTCGGTTTCAAAAGCACACGCAGTTCCTTTATATCCCCAATCACCTATTAAATCCTTACCAGATATTGATGAATTTGTAAATACGCTCCACACCTGTTGAAACATATTTTTCGATTGTACTTTTTCCTGAGCTGAAGTGTAGAAAGAGACGCAGGTCATTACAATTATTAAGGTGATAGTCTGCTGTTTTTTCGTAAAAAGTATTTTAAAGGTGCTCATCTGTCACTCTATCCTATATTACTTATCTTAAATAGTTTATCTTCGTCAATTATTTTTATCTTTCTTCCATCAAGCGAAATAATCCGTTCATTAACGAAATTGGCGAGCGTTCTGATGGCATTTGCCGTGGTCATATTGGAGAGATTGGCTAAATCCTCGCGTGCAAGGTAAATATTAATGGTTGCTCCGTCTTCTTCAACACCGTAACTTTCTTTCAGAAAGATAAGTGATTCCGCGAGCCTTCCCCTAACGTGCTTTTGGGTAAGATTAACCACACGGTTATCGGCTACACCTAAATCCAAAGACAACATATGAATGAAGAACATGGCCATGTTTCCATTCTTTAGCAACATATCTTCAATTAATTCCATCGCTATAAAGCAAACCGTAGAGGCTTCAAAAGCTGAAGCAGCAGTAACATAAGGCTCACGGGCAAAAAAAGCGCGATATCCAAAATATTGAATAGGTCGAATCATTCTTATAATTTGATTTCTTCCTCCCACTCCACTTTTATATATTTTTACTTTTCCCTTGAGCAGACACATCAAATCCCGGGGTTGCTCATTTTCAATGTAAATAGTTTCATTCTTTTTGTAATGAACAAACCTTGCATTTTTCTTAATCAGCGCACGCTCTTCATCGGAAAGAATGCGCCAAATATCTGTCAAAGTATAAGATAAATCAATTATTTCTCTCGTTTTTTTGCTCATTACATGTTATAAAACTATGTTGTAAAACACAAAAGTAAGAAATTATTTAATTTAACACTTAAAAAAACTCTCAAAAAAGTGAAATTTCGGGGATAAAAGCTATAATTTTGACATTATTTACAACTTAACTTTAATAAAGAGGGGACTTTATGAAAATTAACTTTCATTCAAATCGTTCTGTTTTTAAAAATAATTAGCTTTGTAGCTTGGAAATGAAAGTAAGATCGGTAATATTTGTTTTGTCGATTTTTGTAACTTCAAGCATTTTTAGCCAGACCGTGCTTCCGCTTGATACTGTTTTGAAAAGATCGATGAGTGCAGCAGAAAAATACAACAGCCTGGTAGAAAATTACACGGCTGATGTTTATATGCGCACTTATGTGGAGACGTTGAAAAAAAATTTCCTTTATAAGTATACACACCTTGTACCTAGATTTGTGCTTCACGATCCAAAATCTGATGAAGCTGTAATTGAGATGCTTAGCACCCTGAGATTCAGATATCCGAACATCTATCAGCAGGACATCAAAAATGTTACAGGAACTTTGACTAGCAGAAAAGACATTGATATGATTCCTTTTTATCTGCTGAACATCAATGTATACGGAGAGACCACAAACACCGAAAGTTTTTTTATGCCTGTCAGGTTCTCAACCGCCAAATATTATACTTACATCCTGAGGCAAACTCAATTCGAGAACGACAAAACTTATTATACTATTGCGTTTAACCCTATTTACGATAATCAAAAACTTTTGAAAGGTCATTTTGTTATCGAAAGCGGCACATGGCGAATTGTGCATTTCAGTGCAGAAGGTGTAGAATCTTTTGCCGATTTTTCGTTCGAAATCACCATGGGCGATACCTGGATAACAAACTATTTGCCTGTGGAATTCGTAATATACCACACAGCAACGTATCTTGGAAATGTGGTAGCCAGCAGACACTTGGCTTCCGTAAATTATAATGATGTTGTTTTAAGAACAAACGAAAAGAGGGAAAAGATACTCAATATCAGTGATTTTTTCAGAGTGAGGCTTGACTCGGTTCCGGTAAACAATGACTCCATTTTTTGGGTTCAGAACAGAGCCATTCCCTTGCAAGCAAAAGAAGAGGAAGTTATCGAAAATTTTGAGCAAAATCAGCGGTCAAAAATGGCTCAAAAGATCAATGAAGACTCAGTACAAAATGGAAAGAGAGTACAGCAATTCGCTCAGCGAATGGTTATGGACTCACGATACAAGGTAAAATATACTATGATCGGTTACAGTGGCTTACTGAATCCGTTGATGCTCGGATATTCATCCATCGATGGAATCACATACCGGCAAAAACTTTCTTTTAACTTCGATCTGAAACGAAGCAGAACGTACAAAATTAATGCATTTGCCGGATATATGTTCAGGCGAAAGGAATTCTTCACCAATGTTACCAACACCTGGAATTACGAGCCGTTTTATCACGGAAACGTTTCATTGTCGCTAGGGATCGGCAACCCAACCTATAGTTCTTTGTTTCTCAATCAAATAAAGGAAAGTCTGGAAAGCAGCGGACTAAAATTTGAAGATATCTCGTTAAATTATTTTCGGGACTACTATGTAAAACTTTTCAACGATTATGAGTTGTTCAACGGATTTGTAGCCACCGCCGGTGTTGAATACCATATCCGCCAGCCTAAAGTAAACAGCCAATCATTACCGGCCACTGCAACGGGCGAACCCAACCCAATGGAAGACATTTTTGTGACAAAAAAAGCATTTGCCCCGTACCTCAGGTTCAGCTGGACACCTGAGCAATATTACCGTTACGAAGGACGACAAAAAATTTATGTCCGGTCTCGCTATCCGACTTTCAAAATAGAATTATCGAGAAGTTTTCAGAATATTTTTGGCAGCACATCACAATACAATCGGGTAGAATTCGATATCAGTCAGAATATCCCGTTCGGACTAATGAACTCATTTCAATATCACATGGGCGTAGGACGGTTTGTAAATCAGAGTACTGAATATTTTGCCGACTTTACTTTCTTTGCCAAAAACAACTTTCCGGACAACTGGCAGGACGGAATTGGAGGGACTTTTAACTTGCTGAACCGACATTTGTACAACGCTTCGGATACATACGTACAAGGACATTTTATGCTTGAAACTCCTTTTCTCATATTACGTAACGTCCCTTTAATCTCAGACTACATCAACAGAGAACGTTTGTACGTAAGTCAGTTATACACACCTTATATTGTTTCGTACACTGAATTTGGTTACGGTGTTGGTAACCGGTTTTTCAAAACTGCAAATGCAGCAATATTCTGCTCCTTTCATAAAACCAAGTTCAGAGAAGTTGGCGTCAGGGCATCGTTTGAACTGTAGAGAATGCCGGCTGGCCGATGAGAGATGAATAAAAAAATGTCATTCTGAACGAAGCTTTAGCACTTCGTTCAGAATGACAAAAAGACTATCGTAAGCTTAATTTAGCACCAACTTTGCTAAGAGTGCCCTCCCACCACAATGCGTAGCACTTTAAATCCGATTACAAAAAAACGTACGATCTGATACAAAATGCATGTACGCCAGAACTTTGTCCAACCTGTGGGAACCGTGGCAAACGATTCCAGACTGTATGGTATTGTGTTTTTATTATCCATATCTGTGTTTTTTAATTTGTTATCGATATTACTCCGGAATCAGCCACCATAAAGGTTTAGTTTTTGCTTTGTACAGAAACATATAATGCATAATAAGTTTGAACCAATGGCCTGCAAGCCCGATTTCACCAATGGTATAATTTATGTTTCTGCCCCACTTCGGATATTTTTCCCAATCGGGAACAATCGGAAAAACGGTTAACGAAGCAGCCTTTCCACTTTTCAATCCAAATCCGGCCGAAACCACACAAGCTGCACCCATTCGCGCCATCGAAGCTTTGTGTTTGTATTCGCGTTTACCGGTCTTAATGGTGTTAGCTATGTTTTCGGCTACTACTTTTCCGATAACACCTGAAGGCATTCCCGTTCGCGGTGCCGTAGCAGTGATTGTCGTCCCTTTTGCACTAATCATCGGTTTAGAAATAGTGTGAGGCGGAGCAAAAGCAATACCCGTAGCAAAAATATTGTTGTAAGTAGGATTTTCGTAAATGGAAGGCCAGTCCGATGTTTTCCATTCACTGTACGGTTTGGGGGTATAATCAGCATCGACTTTCATAAACCCGTTTGCAGCAAATATTGTTGGCGTAATATCCTCGTTTTGTTTGTTATACGCTTTTAGCCCAACTCCCGCAAAACTAGGTATCAGCATAGCAAAATCGAATTCTTTGGTCAATTCTTCTCCTTCCAAAGTCTCATAATGAATAATTCCCTTCTCCACTTTCTTAACACCGGCTCCCACAGTCCAGCTTATTCCATATTCAGTGAAAAGCGATTCCGCCAAAATTTTGGTTGGAGTAATATAGCCGCTTCGTTTTACGAAAGCGCCACCCATACCGAAATCGCCCAGCTCGTATTCGTTGGAAATCCAACTTATATCTGCCAGATGATCCAATTTCCTCCGTTTCACTTCAAAGGCGATGTTTAGCGCAAACTCAAATGCTGCTCCTTGACAAGTAGCCATTGGATGACCAGTCCCTATAACCAAACGTTGCTTTTCTCCTTTTTCCATCTTAGCGAAACATTCCTGCAGGTGCTTCCACGTTAAAGCAGCGTGATGATACGTGCATACAGAATCGGTGTGAAGATCGGGACCTAAGCCTTCGGTAGCGGCAAAATTAAGCTTCGGACCTGTAGCATTGATCAGGTAATCGTATTCTACTATTTCTTCCTGATCTTTTTTGTCTTCTGAAACATACTTAATTTTAACAAATCCCTTTTCGGTTTCCGTATTCCCTTCGGGATGAATAGAGAGAGCCTGTGCCTGTTTAAAAGTAATGCGGTTCTTTTTGTAAACCGGTGCCAGCTCAAAAATAACTTGTTTAACCGTCATTAAACCGATCCCAACCCAGATATTGGAAGGAACCCATTGATAATGCGAATTTGGACTGACGACCACCACTTCGTGTTCTTTTCCCAGCTTTCGCCTTGCTGATAGTGCTGCTGTGTGACCGGAAATTCCGGCACCTAAGATGAGTAATCTTGCCATAGTATCTCTTGAATTAGTTAAACATTGAAGATTAAGATATAGTACTACAAATGTATAAATAAAACTTTTATTTATAGTAACTTAATTACTTTTTTTCAAATAAGAGAAAGATATTTTAAACTCATCGGGTTTCATCGAAATAAGTAAATACTTCCTGTTTTCTTAACCTACTTTTCAGCCATTCTTCAATCTTATTTTTATCTGCGGTACGCAACGAATTTCTGGGTAAAGAAAAAATAACAAGTGGCGCTCTGTTGCTGCGAACAACGCTATCTTTTTGAGTAAAATAAGAATACGTTTCCGTATAAGAACAACCTTTTATTTGTGGATAAAGAGCTTTTATTTCAGCTAACAGTTCTTCACCCAATGCATGAATATTACGAATACTGTCAATTCTGTTTTCGGACTGCTTCAGTGCAAATGTTGTTGCATTTAGCCTGTTGTTCAGGATTTCGGTCTCAGATTGGTATCTTCTTGTATTTTCTTGTACGAAAGACACCTCAAAACCTTGTCTTATTTTCAATTTTGATGTATCAATTTTATTAAAAAGAGCAACCTGTCTGATGGAGTCGATCCGTCTCTCAGAAAGCCCGTAACCGCTATAAACCAGGTCCACGTTTTTATTTGATGGATTTATATTGCTTTTTTGAAGATAATTTCCCTCAACTACCGAAACCTGATTGATAAAGTGTTCGGCATTCTGGCTAAAATTTTCATTTTGCACCAGTTGGTATCCAAAATAAATACTCGGAACAGCCGTAATGAGAATTATTACCGTAAGAGCTTGATTTACCTGCTTCTTCCTGTCGGGGTCGACAATGCTTCTGATGGGAAGCTTCAGGTATTGACTGACAACTAAAGAAGCAAAAGCAATAAAAACCGTGTTGATGGCAAAAAGATACAATGCTCCGAAGAAGAAGTTAAATTGCAGGGTAGCCAATCCATATCCGGCTGTGCAAATAGGCGGCATAAGCGCTGTGGCAATGGCAACACCGGGAATAACATTCCCCTTGAGTTTACTGCTGATGGCTACAATACCTGCCAATCCGCCGAAGAGAGCGATCAATACGTCGTAAATGGTAGGACTTGTTCTGGCCAACAGTTCTGAATGCGCTTCGTTAATTGGGGAAAGGAAAAAATACAGCGACGATGTCAGCAAGCTGACCACTACGGCATACATAAGATTTTTGACCGAACGCCTGAAAAGATGAAAATCGTAAGTCGCCAGGCTATATCCTACCCCGTTTATCGGTCCCATCAACGGAGAAATTAACATGGCACCAATGATTACTGCTGTAGAGTTCATGTTCAATCCCACCGATGCCACCACGATGGCGAACATAAGGATCCAAAGATTGGTTCCCCTGAACTGAATTCCTTTTTCTATTTCGGCGTGAATGGTTTCGTAATTTTCTAACTCGGAACGAAGATTAAAAATACTAACGAGTTTTTGGACTTGTTTTTCCATAGTTAAACAGTTATTTCCACAAAACTACAAAAAATGAAAATCTAACGATAATATTTTAACAATAATTGAGTTTCAGGAAGACTACCCGGCATCACAATCCTGTCCGTATGGTGGTAGTTTAATTCATCTGCCAGCTGGCGAAAGAGCAACTTAAAAAACAAGCTAAGCTTACAGCCTGCCCACTTAAGTAAAGCTGAGGTAAATAGGTCTCCCGGCCCGTTCAGGCATTGTTGAGAATATTCATTTAAAAAAGAGCAACCGGAAATTAATCCCGGCTGCTCCTGAACACATGAAGTTGTTAAAGCAAAAGTAGAATTTATATAGAGTCTGTAAGTACAACTGTTTTGTTTAAATCACCATTTTCCAGGATATATTCTTCGCCATAATCCCAATCGAGTGCTTCGGTTTTGCGACTTTTTTTCAATTTTCTGCGAACAGAGGAGTT
Source organism: Bacteroidales bacterium UBA1035 (assembly GCA_002316835.1). Taxonomy (GTDB): domain Bacteria; phylum Bacteroidota; class Bacteroidia; order Bacteroidales; family Dysgonomonadaceae; genus Petrimonas. The sequence goes on from DCEG01000051.1 coordinate 41,438, forward strand.
AGAGATAAAATTATCGTAATCATCCAGACGTTCATCGATCTCTATTTTTTTACCGGTGGGAACAGCAATTTCAACAATCATGCCCTGTACTCTGAATCCCTGCGAAATTGGAGCAGAAAAGAATTCGGGTAAAAGCAGAAGAGAATCTTGTTGTTGCAACGGATACGTAAATTGTTCGGTATTCTGCTTGGCAATTTTCAAATCCTTGCCGGAACTTGATGAAATGGTTCTCACATGATACAAAGAGTCCTGGCTTTGAACAATTTGTAATTTGATGTTTGAGAAAAGCAGAGAGTCCTCGTTGATGGTATAGTATGGAAAATTATCCAAATCTGAACCCGGGCCGAAATTCCGGCTGAACGAGTAGTAATCTGAAGAATAATCGGCCATATCAACATATAACTTGTTACCTGTGAAAGACGTGAGTGCTTGTACATTTTCTGTGGATGATTCTACATTGAATTTTTCAGCAATTTTGAATCCGAGCATGGTAGCAGAAAAGATACCGATAACCCACAAAATAATAGAAACAATTCCGATTACCGGGCGTGATTTTGCTTTCATTGACCGACGCACGATCCATACAATAATTGATACGATAGGAATGGCAAAAAGCAATATCACTGATAACCATAGCATACTATTCTCGTACCCGTATTCGATAAACAACGATTTCAACGGTACAAACTTTGTGCCTGCCACAAGAAAAGCAATTAACATTCCGGTCATTGCTATGGCAAAAATTCCGGCAAATGCGAAGAATATGATTTTAAAGAGAATGCCCAAAGCACTTAAACAACCTGAATTACCTGAACCGGTTGCTGCGTTTACGGATGACTTTGGTGGAATATTTCGCGGCGGTTCGGGCGGCAGAGCATCCATTGTAACTTTCTCCGAATTATCCGCAATACCCGTTGCAACATACGATTTAGTATAATTGTCGCTTTCATCGGTTTTGCTCTTCACATTCGCCACATTATCGCTCACGGTTTCACGGATGGATTTAATGTATTCCTCTTCACCCATCATTTCAAGCTTTTGCTTTACGGTGTTGGCTCTCGGGATAATTACCCAAAGCACGGCATAAACCACAACGACTGACATGTTAATGTTCCAGTTGAAATCCCAGTTATCAAGAAACCTGTTCCAGGGAAAGACCGGGATAGAAATCATTCCCATTAAGTTCAAGAATAATGGTGCCGCAAACAACAAACGCGGAATCCACGTGTCTATTTTGAAATATGCGGCAATTCCACCACAAACTCCGCCCAGAAATCGATCATTAGGATTTCGGTAAAGCCGTTTTGTGACATTTGTTTCAAGCGCTTTGGGTTTCAACACTACCCACAAAATAAGATATACCCAGAACAAGACGCTGAAAAGTATTACAAAAATAATACGCATCCATACCGGATCAATTTTAAAATAATGAGCTAAACCACTGCACACTCCGGCAATTATCCGGTCGCTCTCGTTGCGGTATAACGATCTTTGCTCTTCACTTTCGATTGATTCTGTTTTAGGCTGTTCGTAGGCAGAATCCTTTTGCTGAGAGCTTTTCGCACCGTAAGCGTAATCAAAATCCTGATAATCTGCATCGAAATCTTCAGGTCTTCCTATACTCGAGATGATAGACTGAACATCTTCATCTGTGATGATATTGATACCCAATTTCAACCGGTTTCCGAACAATTCAGCAATGCGGTTTTCTATATCGTTTACGATTTCTTCTCCACCCTCTTCGCGTGAAAAATACTTTTTCAAACTCTCTATGTATTGCTTTAAAAGTTCATAAGCAGTTTCTTCGATAGCGATAACTTGTCCTTGAAAATTGATGTTAATTACTTTTTTCATTGTTCACTGTTGTTGGGTTCGTTTTCTTCTTTCTTATAATTGCCTTTAATAACTTCATCAACACCTGTTGATAATTCTACCCATGTTGATTCTAGAAGCTCATAAAATTTATCACCTTTTTCAGTCAGTGTGAAATATTTTCGAGGCGGCCCCGATGTACTTTCTACCCAGCGATAATTAAGTATTTCAGCATTTTTTAATCGGTTGAGCAAAGGATACAATGTTCCTTCGAGGAGTTGCAAGCCTGCATTTTTCATCTCGTCGATTATATCGCCCGGATATGCTTCGTTCCGCCTGATAATCGCCAAAATGCAGTACTCCAGTACTCCTTTTCTCATTTGACTTTGGGTGTTTTCTATATTCATTTTTTCAATATGATTATTTCGATGATGCAAAATTAAACTAAACAAAGTAATATGCAATGCAAAGTACCAACAGATTTTACTATTTTAACATTATTTAATTCATGATTGGTTTTAAAGAGATGAATTATTATTCGTTTCACGTTCTTTAAATGAATGCAGATGCGGGAGTTATGAAAAAGGAAGTATATTTGCGAACAAAATGAGATTGAGAAAGATTGATTTCAGATTGAAGGGAGATTGATAGGAGGTATTGAATTAAATTTGTATTGCTTTCTTACCAATCTTGTTCAATCTTACTTAATCTTATTCAATCTGAGCCAGTTTAAAGAAGATGAAACGAGCATGTAAATCAGTTACACACAAGTGCATGATTATAGCGAGTTCCCTGTCTGACGACAGGCAGGCATGTGACCGTAATTTAAAAAATAAAAAATAAACACGTGAAATATTACAATTTATTTATATTACTTTTCACTGTTTTCTCTACAACAGCCTATTCACAGCAGTACACAAACCCTGTTAATATACCTTCGGCATTGAGTGGTAACTTTGGTGAGTTGCGCAACAATCATTTCCATTCGGGCATAGATTATAAAACACAACAAGTGATTAATAAACCGATTATCGCCATTGCCGATGGATACGTTTCGCGTATCAATGTTTCGCCCGGTGGTTACGGACTGGCACTTTATATTGATCATCCCGAAACAGGCCACACCAGTGTTTACGGCCACCTGAACAGCTTTTCAAAATCCATTGCCGATTATGTGAAGGAGCAACAATATGAACGGGAAAGCTATAGCGTTACGCTATATCCGGGCCAAGGGATACTACCGGTAAAAAAGGGCGAACAGATTGCGTTGAGCGGAAACACGGGGAGTTCCGGAGGTCCGCATTTGCATTTCGAAATACGCGATACCAAATCACAAGATCCTCTCGACCCGCTTCAATTTCTGGGACGTAACGTTAGCGATACGCAACGGCCCGATATTCGCGGCGTGGCATTTTATCCCGTGGAAGGGAAAGGCATGGTTAACGGTAGCAGTAATCCGTTGCGATTGAACGTATCGAAAAACAAATCAGGAGTTCCCTTGGCATTGAGTCAGCCGATAAATGCCTGGGGAAGGATCGGTATTGCCGTGAAAGCATACGACCGGATGAACGGACAAACAAATATTTACGGAGTAAAACACGTCCGGCTGTTCGTGGATGAAAAGCAGGTTTTCAGCAGCTCAATCGAAAGATTTCCTTTCAGCAAAACGCGGATGCTTAACTCGTTTATCGATTTTGAAGACTGGCGGCGCAGACGTTCGTTTTTTATGAAATCGTTCGTAGAGCCGGGCAATACACTTAAACTATACAATACCACCAACGCCGGATATATTGACATTAACGAAGAACGAAATTACCGTATGCGTTACGAACTGGAAGACCACAACGGCAATACACTCACCTACTCTTTCGTGGTACGCGGACAGCAACAACCCGTCGCGCAAGCGGGAAAATGCGATAATTTCATGCCGTGGGGAATGCACAATTCGTTTGTGGATTTCGATTTTATGCTGGATATTCCGTCGGGAAATCTTTACGACAGTTTCTGTTACTTCCATCGAAAAATCCGTTCAACGGTCTATTATTCCGATATGCATCAGGTGAATGAGTCACCGATCCCGCTACACGACAATGCCACCATGTGGATAAAACTGAACGCAGATACGCTGGAAAACAGGCGTCAATACGGTATCGTGGAAGTCAATGAATCGGGTAGCGACAGCTGGATTGGAGGAACCTATAAACGAGGTGGCATAGAAACTTCTATCCGTGAACTGGGCAGGAGATACGCTGTGGATATTGATACCGTTCCTCCAAAGATCACTCCCGTAAACGTTGAAAAATGGGTAACCTCACGCAGGATTCAAATCCGGTTAACGGACAATAAAAGCGGCGTCGCTAATTTTAAAGGAACCATCGATGGAAAATTCGTTTTGTTCTCACACGATATGAAATCTTCCCTTTACACTTACGTGTTTGATGACTCAAGACTGGAAAAAGGCAAAACGCAGGAACTCGTTTTTACAGCGGTTGATGGCGCAGGAAACTCTTCTGAATACCGGTATAGTTTTGAATATTAGCAATATCATTAAGGAGTTTAACAACGGATTATATCAACTTTAAGGCAGGGCGTAACTGTATTAATCTCCAAAATCACCCTTTCGCCTCATCACCCTCTCGCCAAGTCACCCTTTCTCCAAGTCGCCAAGCCTCCCAGTCGCCTCGTCGTCTTACAGCAATCCCAGCGTTTCCTGTGCCAGTCTAATTTCCCGATCACTTCCGGTGTGTTTCCCTTCCACATCCGATATTTTAACGCATTCGTGCCACTGTTCTTTTGCAGTCATTTTGCATCGGAATAGTTTCATCACAATATTCATTCCCTTTATGCCGTTGCTCACGTCGTTGGTGAGGTTTGTACCTATGCCGAAAGTGGCACCAATGCGACCTTCGCAATAGTTTTTTATATTGATGGCTTTATCCACGTTCAGGCTGTCGGAAAAAACGATGTATTTCAGTTTGGGATTTATGCGCAGTTCTTCGTAACGGCGGATTGCTTTATCGGTAAAAACGAGTGCATCACCACTATCGTGCCGTAGACTGGTGAAAAGAGCCGCATGTTTCTTGCTGAAGTTGCGAAGGAAAACATCAGTAGTATAGGTATCGGTTAGCACTGTTCCCAGATCGCCGTCGTAAACGTTGATCCAGTTTTCCATCGACATGTAATTGGCCATCTTGTAACCGTAAATCGATCCGTGAAACTGCACCCATTCGTGCGGATGCGTTCCCGATACGTTGATGTTGTGTTTGTATGCCAGATAAACATTGCTTGTGCCGAAAAGTGAATCACCGGCATGTTGTTTTAGCAGTTCGGTAACACGGTCTTCCACCTCGAAACTAAACCGTCGGCGCATGCCGAAAAGCGAGAAAGTAATGTTGTTTTCTTTCAGTTTTATGGCTTTTTCAATAGCCGCCTTTTCCATATAATCTGTATCGGGATATTGGCCGGTTTCCCGGAAATAAAGTTCGGAAACAGTTGCCAAAATTGGCGTTTCCCAAAGCGTTACCCTATAAAGCAGTCCCGTGGCACGAATTTTCAATTTGCTGTCTTCCATAGAAACTTCTACCTCCGACGGATCAAACCGGAATCCTTTCAAGAAATCGATATAAATGGGTGGCAGATAGGGCAATTTCTTTCTCACAAAATCTTCTTCGCCTTTTGTCAGGCTCAATTGCGACATCTTTTCCAATTCTTCACGCACCAGTTTATCAAATCCTGCCGGATAATCACCGTTACTCCTGTCCACAAACTCAAACTCGCCGCATGCGCGGGGGAAAAGCTTACTGTAGGCGTAACTGGTGGTAAATTTATACAAATCCGTATCGAGTATGCTTCTAATAATTGACATTGTTCTCTGTGTTTATTTGGTTCAATAGATAAAACGCTTGAAGCTGAAATCGGTTCACTTTCATTGGGACATGCAAATTCCGATTTGCATAAAAAAGAAAAAGTGCTTGCCAAATCAAGAGAAAAACTCTAAATTGCAACTGATTTAAACATTATTACGTTACAAATATGGACATTCCGACCAAAGTAGAAATCGAAGAGATTATAAAAAAAGTGAGAGAGTAAAAGCAGCTGTGATGCTAAACAATGCATTCGCCGAGAGACTAAAGCAGTCTGTTCAAAATTTTGCACATTGCCATTTAAGCTCTATCTTTGGGAAAATACAATTCAAAAACGATATGACACAAACTCCTCCTTGCATTAAATGCCAAAGCGCAGTTACTTATTTCGACGGCTCGTTGTTTCATTGCACCGAATGTTTTCACGAGTGGACACAAGAAGATATGGATGCCGCAGAAAATTCGGCAAAAGTACTCGACAGCAACGGAAATGAGCTTTTCGACGGCGATGATGTTACGGTGATAAAAGACCTGAAAGTAAAAGGCTCATCCATGGTAGTAAAGCGCGGAACCCGTGCACGAGGCATCCGGCTTTCGGCAGACGATCCCACACACGTGCAGGCCAAAGTTGATGGACAAACCATTTTTATCCTTACCGAGTTTTTGAAGAAATAAACAAAGATATTAAACTTAATACATTTGAGAATTAACACAAAATAGCTTGCCGGGCTACTCAAAAATTTTTATATTTGCTACAGGAAGTAAATTGAAATCGAGTATGCGTAGGTTTTTCTCTGTCCTTTTTCTTCTTTGTTACCTGTTTTCTTTCGTAGCTCCCGCTCAGGAAAAAACCCGGCCTAAAATAGGTGTTGTATTGAGCGGCGGGGGCTCAAAAGGTTTTGCGCATATCGGTGCACTGAAAGTGATGGAAGAAGCCGGTATTCCCATCGATTATATTGCCGGTACAAGCATGGGTTCCATCATTGGAGGTTTGTATGCTATCGGTTACAATGCAGCGCAGTTAGATTCGGTTATAAAAATGCAGGACTGGACGTATCTGCTGAGCGACAATATTCATCGCTCGAACATGCCGTGGGGACAGAAAGAAAACCTGGCCGGTTATCTCATTTCGCTTCCATATAAATTCGGACTGAGGGAGGACAGTAGAAAAGTGCAACTTCCCTCGGGGGTTATCGGAGGACAAAATCTGTATAATCTTTTCCAAAACCTGACCATCGGTTATCACGATCACACAGATTTCACCCGTTTACCCATTCCTTTTGGGTGTGTGGCTGCCGATTCCCGATCGGGAAAAGAAGTAGACTTTCTCGATGGAGTTTTGCCTCAGGCCATGCGTGCCAGTATGGCAATCCCGGGTGTGTTCTCGCCCGTGGAAATGGACAGTATGCTGCTGATCGATGGTGGCATTATCAATAATTATCCGGTAGATTTAGTAAAAAAAATGGGGGCCGACGTGGTAATCGGCGTCATCATTCCTCATCGTGAAGAGAGGGCGATTGAAAGGCGCAGAGGTTCAATGATGGAAGTGATGGAGGAGATCGGTGAGTTTGTTGGAACTGCAAAAAGATCGGAAAACATCAAGAACACCGATGTATTGATCCGGCCCGAATTGTTCCCTTACGGAGGAATGGAGTTTCAGCGCCCGGCCATCGATTCTGTCATTGTCCGCGGTGAAATTGCCGCCCGTAAACAATGGCATGCCCTGATGGAATTAAAGGATAAGCTGAACATTACCGATAATGAGCCGGTACACAAGATCAGCAATCCGTTCATTGCTCTGGATACTTTGCAGATAAGCGAGATTGAAATTCATGGAGTGGATGAAATAGACGAAGAAAAATTGCTGAAGCAGATAAAAGCAAAAAAAACATATACCCGCAGGGAACTTGATAACATGGTGGCGAAATTTTACGGAACCGGCTTGTTCAATTCGGTGTATTACCAACTCGATGGGGTTTCGCCATTCAAACTAAAATTCCATGTAGTGGAAAAAGACCTGAAAACATTAAATCTCGGATTACGGTTTGATACACGTGATAGGGCTGCTATTCTGGCAAACAGCAAATTTCGTTTAAACAAGCGAATGAATTCCGTTTTCGAGGTTACCACTCGCCTGAGCCAGAACCCGTACTTGCAACTCGATTATTCCATCAACAGAAGCATGCTTTACCGTCGCAGTCTTATTCTCAAACTCAGCCGTAACGAAGTAAAGGTGTTCGATCGCGGGAAACTGGCCTATAACCTTGGTTTTACCCGCAGTTCACTCGACATCAATTTTTCGGAATTCTACTTTTACAACATCAAACTACATCTTGGGGTCAACATGGAATATATGCACTACTTCTCCGAACTGTTAAGCGATCCAGGCTTTCAAAATCTGGGGTTACAAAATAAACCGTATGTTAATTATTTTATCAATGCAGGATACGATGATCTTGACAAGAGCTATTTCCCGACACGCGGACAATATTTTTCGTTTCAATACACGCTTTCAACCGATAATTTCGCTCAAATGGACGGAGGGCTCCCGTTGCAGATTGCAAACGCACGTTTTCTAAAACCTATCCGAATGGCAGATCGTGTGGTTGTAATACCACAAATAGCGGGAAGAGCAATATTTAACGATAGCATTCCGCTGATTTATAAAAATTTCGTCGGTGGAAACTTTAACGGACACTATGTTCCTCAACAAATAGCCTTACCGGGATCGAGAGGGATGGAAATACTGAAAAACATGGCCGTTCAAACGGGAGTTGATGTTCGATTAAGCATTACACCCAACCAATTCGTTCAGGGAAATCTAAATTTCACTCTTCACGACGACAAGCTGTTCAAGTCTCCCCAAGTGGAATATTTCTTCGGGGGCAGCATCGGGTATTCATACAATACCGTGGCCGGCCCGTTAACATTTGAAGTGGGATACTCCGGCCGTTCAAAATTAGTATCTTCTTTTGCCAGTTTCGGGTATTATTTTTAGGTTGTTAGTTAGCTGCAAAGATTTATATGGATGGTATATTCTGAAATATAATAGCTAATCTTCATAGGAATTGATGAAAAAATAATCAGTTATGCCGGATAAATTTCAAAATAAATATCGAATTCCATCGGCGCGCCGCCTCACCCCTAACCCCTCTCCACAAGAGAGGGGAGCACGGGCTAAGAATAATCAAAGTGGCTCCAAAGTCTCTCCCTTGTGGGGAGAGATTTAGAGAGGGGCCACGATTACGACGGCGGTGCATATTTCGTGACCATTTGCACTGCCGGTATGGAACATTTTTTTGGAAAAATATCGGATGGCGAAATGAAATATTCTGAAATTGGATTGTTTGCTGTGGAACAAATTGCAAACATCACATCACATTATCCATATGCAGAAATACCGTTGTACGTTGTAATGCCAAACCACGTGCATTTGATCGTATTTATTGATGATATTTCGCCCGGTGCTAGTAGAGACGTTGCGTGCAACGTCTCAGTTGAAAACGTAACACCTCGTTCAGACGTTGCACGCAACGTCTCTACGGGGAAACCGATGAAACAAATGTCTATAATATCACCAAAACGAGGTTAATTATCGGTAATAATCCGTGGGTTTAAATCTGCTGTAACCCATTTTGCTAACCAAAACGGCATTCCATTCTCCTGGCAAAGCCGATACCACGACCGCATCATCCGTGACCGCCACGAAATGAATCGAATTGCGGAATATATCGAAAACAACCCATTCAATTGGGTAACCGATGAATACAATATAATGGGCGCACACACAAAATAAAAGGATGCACCGCCAGGCGGTGCATCCTTCACTTGATAACCTAAAAACAAAAATGAGCTGTCAGGCGCGAAGCGCCGGCTCATTTTCCAGTTCCGTTTCTTCATCTGCAACAATTACGGGCTCTCCTTCTCCGGGCTTGGTACGGCGCGTTTTCCGGCTCGATAGTCCGGTTTTTAACATTCCCAGTAAATCGTTCAGTTCGTTGATCACAGGCATGAAATCAATTTGGGGATTAAGAGTTCTGTTTCCTTCAATCACCGAAAACAGAAAATGCACATCCTTATCTGCCTGTGCCCGGATAGAACGCACATCCACCAGATCGCGTCCCGAACGGTCCTCGGTACGGCTCATAAACTGTAAATCAAACTCATCATTGGCCGATTTAAGTTCCTGTAAAATACCCTGCAAATGCAACGCTTCAAACGCAGCAACAACGTCCGGAGCTGCCTCCGCCTGAGCGATCATAATGCGTGTGCGGTTGGTTTGTGCCGTGTAGTTGTCGCGTGGAATATTCCATCCGTGCACATCAAAAAACTCCTTCAGCACAACTGCATGTGCTGCCAATTCAGGAATTTTCACCTGTTTCATCACCCTGACCTGACGATAGAGCGCATTTGTAAGGTTGTCGCGCTTGCCGTCTAATTCCGTTAATAACTTCGTCAGCGAATGCTGGCGACTTCTTGCCTCCACTTTGGCAAGCATGGGTAAATGGTTTTCTACCCTCAACAGAGACGCCTCTATGAGTAGCGTCTCCGGATCGTGTTTTTTTACGATGGAAACAATTCTGTTAACCACCAACGGATGTTCGCTATTTCTCAGCTCATTCATCCGAATCCTAATAATCTGTTTCATTAAACAAATAATTTAGAAGGTTAATAAAAAAATGATCTCTGTGAAAGGATAGAATGATAAACCTAAAACAATCTTCATATCATCCTAAAACAATCACTTTGCAAGTTTAACACATTCCGTTAACGTGTCCAAATATTTGCATAGGAAGTTATCAACAAAACACCAAGTTTTCCACAAAAAAAAATCAAGCACAATAAACTATTAATTAGACAGTTAAATAGAAAATTCTTGAAATATTTTGATATTTTAGATTATTTAACTTATTTTCTTAAGGGAAATGTTTGCAAATTAGAATATTTTTACCTCCACTTTCTCAACTTTACTTATAAATAAAATAAATTCATGCAAACCTCAAACATCTCTTTTTATGAATAGGACGATGCAAAAAACGGTCACTTTAATTCTTCGTACAGTAAAGTTTGTGCAAAATAATTTTGCGAGATTTCATCTAACGGGTAAGATCTTGTCAATTTAAATCGCGTAAAGTTTTCTTAAACGTTAGAATAAACCATAAAATTTTGCGGGAACTCATCTTAAACGTAAGCCAACAAGATTATAAAGTTCACTTTTTTGGTTGCCGGAGTTTTTTGGACAATGCGGGAAGGTGTTATGTTAAAATGTTTTTGTAATTTTGGGAATTGAATCAAAAAAATCTTCTCCATGCCTGAATATAGATTAACCGAAGAGGATGTAAAAAATCAGTTGATTACACCAGCTTTAGAAAAAAAGAATTGGGAAAAATCACAAATGCGGATGGAGTATGCTTTTACGGCAGGCAGAATAAATGTGTTTGGCAATAAAGCGCAGAGAAATAAATACTCCATTAAAAAAGTGGACTACCTGTTAACGACCAAGGCAAACGGTATGAAGTTGGCTATTATAGAAGCGAAAGCGCCACATTTTTCCATATTACACGGCATTCAACAAGCATTGAATTATGCTGAAATGCTCGATGTTCCCTTTGTTTATTCAAGTAACGGAAGTGGTTTTGTGGAACACGATATGTTGACAGGAGCTATAAGAGAATTAGCGATGGATGAATTTCCATCCGAAGAAGAACTTTGGGTAAGATATAAAACAGCAAAGGATATTACACCCGAAATTGAGGAAATTATTGAGGAACCCTACCATTTTGACTTATTCTCTAAAAAGAAACCTCGTTATTATCAACGAATTGCAACAGACAGAACGGTTGAAACCATCGCAAAAGGTCAAGATAGGATTTTATTAGTTATGGCAACCGGAACCGGAAAGACGTTTACAGCATTTCAAATTATTTATCGACTAATAAAGAGCGGAGTAAAAAAGAAAGTGCTTTATCTTGCCGACCGAAATATCCTGATCGACCAAACAATGCAACAGGATTTCAAACCGTTTGGAAAAATTATGACCAAAATTCAAGGGAAAGAACTCGACAGTAGTTATGAAGTTTATATGAGTTTGTATCATCAGCTTGCCGGCGAGGAAAACGAGGAACCTTACCGGGAATTTGCATC
>DCEG01000039.1:0-1113 GCA_002316835.1 Bacteroidales bacterium UBA1035
GATTATGACATGGAGTTTGAGGCGATAATCAATCTCGATAGCCTTCATACTGAGGTTCCGGGGCTTACCCGCGAACAGAACGAACAACTTTTTACTGCTGTAATGGAGGATTACGCAGATATTTCACGCAAAGGTGCCCGATATAAAAAAGTAAAAGAAAATCCTTACTTTAATGCTTTGCTTGTAAAGTACGGATATGCTGTTACGTGTCATAAAGCGCAGGGCGGAGAATGGAAAAGCGTGTTTTTGGATATTGGCTACGTTAATGAATCGTATATGGGCGATAATTTCTATCGTTGGCTTTACACTTCAATAACAAGAAGTTCACAAATGTTATATCTTGTGAATTTACCGAACGATTTTATTGAACAAAACAAATAATTATTACTTTTGTGATTGAATTTATCCCGTTTTTTAACAAAAAAGGAACTAAAATCGGGCATTAATGGAAAAAAAAAACGAATATATTGATAAGCTGCTTCAGAATTTACAAAGCCTTGAAGTAAAGGTCACTACTATTAAACAGGAAGAAACGGTTTCTTTCTCTTTTTTTCGGGAAGCATTTCAGAAAGGGCAGGAGATAATGAGTTTGCTCCATGAATTGGAAATGCTCCAGATTGAAGATATGAAACGACAAATGGAAAAGTTGGTCTTGCTTCTATCGGAAACCGGAAGCCGAAAATCTGTCGAAGAAGAAAAACCAATTGAGTATGAAGAGAAGAGCATTGAACCATTAGTTTCGCAAGGAGAGAAAGTTGTCGATATCAAAGAGCAGGTTTTCTCTGAAGAGACCAATAAAATAGTACAGGAAGAAAAAATCGTTCGAAAAAATGCTTATGCCGAAGGTATTTCTCTGCCTACGTACACCAATCCCAGAAATACAGAACCAAAGAAAGAAGAGGTTGCTGAGGAAACTGAAGGGCCTGAAATGGATCAGGTTGAGAGTGTTGAAGAAAAACCTGTAATTCGATCGGTGAACGATATCATCCAGGCGCCTCCATCGAAATTGGACATTAAACGCGGTTTAAGTCTGAACGATCGTTTTTATTATCAGCGTGAGTTGTTTGATAACGATCGGGAAGCTATGAATTCGATGATGATAAGACTTAACGC
>DCEG01000039.1:1390-25743 GCA_002316835.1 Bacteroidales bacterium UBA1035
TTCGCCGAAATTCAGTTGTTATTTGCTTACTTCGTTCGCGTTATTGGTTGTGACGATGAACTGTTCAACGATACAATGGAATATCTACTGAATTACTACAGAGTTACAATTGAATTACTAAAATTCGCTTTATAAATGGGCAAGTTAATAGTGGTGCCGACTCCGATCGGGAATTTGGAAGATATAACGTTAAGAGCGATTAACGTACTGAAAAATTGCGATTTGATTCTTGCCGAAGATACACGGACAAGTAGTTACTTATTGAAACATTATGCCATTGAAACCCGAATGCAATCGCACCACAAATTCAATGAACATCAGACGGCAACGCAGCTTGTGGAGAAAATTAAATCTGGTGAAACGATCGCACTTATATCGGATGCCGGAACACCAGGAATTTCCGATCCGGGATTTTTCCTCGTTCGTGCCTGTGTGCAGGCAGATGTTGAGGTAGAATGTTTACCGGGAGCAACAGCATTTATTCCTGCATTGGTAATGTCGGGGCTGCCCAATGATCGATTCTGCTTCGAAGGATTTTTGCCACAGAAGAAAGGAAGACAAACCCGATTGAAAGAGCTGGCGGAGGAATCTCGAACCATGGTTTTCTACGAATCGCCTTATCGCGTAGTGAAAACGATCACTCAATTCGCAGAATTCTTTGGAGAGGATAGAAGTGCTTCTGTTTCACGCGAAATATCTAAAATGTTCGAAGAAACCATTCGTGGAACTTTATCAGAACTTATTACACATTTTACGGCTAATGAAACAAGGGGAGAATTTGTTATAATTGTAGAAGGAAAATCGAGATAAACAGTTAAAAGTTCAACTGTCAACAATTCACTATAAACTTTAAAATTGAAACTCTAAACATCAAACATCAAATGTTGACGACTTTGTGGTGTCACCGAGGCAAAGTAAATTCTCTTGTCGCGACGTCAGACCTTAGACGTTTAAACATTTTTGGACTAAAATCGTTTAATAACAATAAAAGAATTGGAATTTATGAAAAAAGTATTCATTCTATTACTCGGCGCGGGAGTTTTATTTTCTTGCACCAACTTTGGGAAGAAAGTAACTGAAACCGATGAATATCTAAAGCTCCAGGCAGAAAAGGATTCTTTAGAAGCTGTCTTAAAAACATCGGATGCCGAAACGCAGGAAATGATGGCTGTAATCAGTGAAGTTGAAGCGAATTTTGATAAAATTCGTGAAGCAGAGAAGTATATTTCTACACAATCTGCACAAAGCGGGGAAATGAGTCAGGATACCAAAAAAAGGGTAAGCGACAATTTTCAGATGATTCAGGAAATCTTAAAACGAAACAAAGCTCAATTGGCCGATCTGAACAAAAAGTACTCTGCCAGCAACAAGCAAGTAGCGTCGCTGCAGACTACTATCGACCGGTTGAACAAGGAAATGCAGGAAAGTTCTGTCAGATTAGTTGAGTTGCAAGGCGAATTGGCCAAGCGTGATGAAACCATCGCTCAATTATCGACAGACATCAGTGAGATTGCGCAACACGCTGAAGAACAGTCTGTAACTATTAAAGAGCAGGATAAAACGTTGCACACGGCCTACTACGTATTTGGTACAACCAATGAATTGAAAGAACAAAAAATTCTTTCGGGTGGGTTCTTGAAATCAACCAAAGTAATGCAAGATACGTTTAATAAAGACTATTTCTTACAGATTGATATTCGTGAAGTAACTCAAATTCCTTTGTATACTTCTAAAGCTAAGCTTTGGTCGACACATCCTGAAGGGACTTATGAATTTGTAAAGGGTGCCAACGACAATCTTACATTCCATATCACAGACACTCAGCGATTTTGGAGCTTAACGAAGTATTTGATTATCGAGGTGAGTTAAGCTACTACGGTTTAAGAAATAAAAATTAAATGTAGAGACGCGGCGTACCACGTCTCTACTTATTTTAAAAAGCAACTTCTGACAATCTGATGTCTATTAAATATAAAAATCTTTTTATCGATCTGGATGATACGCTTTGGGATATTCACCGGAATGGTAAGGAATGTCTCGAGGAGATTTATTTGGATTACGGTTACGACAAATTTTACCCCACTTTCGATGATTATTACAACGTGTATATGCCCAGTAATCATCATTTGTGGAACTTATACCGTCAGGGCGAAATAAAGAAGGATGAACTGATAGTTGAGCGCTTTTTGGTGCCGGTCAGGAAGTTTGGAATCGATAGTCCTGTTTATGCTAAGAATTTAAGTGACGATTTCCTGGAACGCACTACAAAAAAAACAAGACTGATCGAAGGTACAATCGATTTGTTGGATTATTTACAACCAAAATACCGGATGCACATCCTCAGCAATGGTTTTCGTGAAGTTCAGTTCAAGAAAATAGAAAACTCCGGCCTGCGACCCTATTTTGATAAAATCATTCTCTCAGAAGATGCTGGAGCTAATAAACCGCATCCGGATATTTTTACATACGCGCTTAAGAACACCAATTCGCGACGGGTTGAAACCGTGATGATCGGAGACAGCTGGGATGCTGATATTGTTGGGGCGCAAAAGAGCCGTATCGCACAAATATGGTTTAATCCTACCGATGTTCCATCCGACGGATTTGCACCCACATATACGGTTAAAACCTTACAGGAAATTAAAGAAATTTTGTGATGTTGTAAAGACACACGGCCGTGTGTCTTTACGCGGATACTATTCCCGTCTTAACGGCATAGTCATACATCTCGGGCCACCACCACCGCGTGCAAGTTCAGATCCATCGAGTGTAATGACACATTTTTTATAAGTATCTATATCGATTTTTCCGTTAATTACATTGTTGGCACGCAAAATTTCATAGCCGTTTTTGTTTAATTCTTCCAGGGTATTGATGTTCCGGGCATAAGAGAGCACTTTGCCCGGTGCTATTGCCAGAAAGTTCGCGCCACTGTGCCATTGTTCTCTTTCCTGATCCCAATCGTCTGCCTTTCCACCGCAGATAATTGGTTCAATTTCCATTCCCAGTTTTTTTAATGCTGACGGAATATTGTTCAATTGCGAAATTTTAGTCACTTTTCCGTTTTCAATCTGAATATGTACGGTTTTGTACGGATTGTTGTTCAATATCAGTGGTTTGTAAACCATGGCGGTATTTGTGTCTAAAAAGGTGAATACCATATCCAAATGGATAAACGATTCGGGCGCTTCGGGTAATTGTTGTACAATTATGTGCTTTTTACTTGGTTTCTCTTTGCACAATTCTTGAATAAGCAAATCTATCGCCTGAGGACTGGTACGAGCCCCACTTCCTATCAGTAAAATATCTTCGCGGGCAACCAACACGTCTCCACCTTCAATTTTCACTAACGGATTGTTCAGTGAGGCGTCATACATATTCGAGATGTTTGTAGCGAAAAATTGCTTATTGTTCAGAATCGCTTCCATAATAAACGACTCTCTCATACGCACCGCACTTGCCATTTTACAAATCACCGATGTTTTGCCGATAGTTACAGATGTGTCGCGGGTGAAATAAAAATTATACAAGGGCTGCAAAGCATAATATTCTTCTTTTAAGAAATCTGTCAGCGTTTTTACTTGCATCGGGAGCCCTTCTATCAATACTTTTGACAATTTGGTTGAAGGAAGTTCCAAAAGATAATCGAAATAATCTTCAACTTGTTCCGTAACACAGATTTTTTGAAGCAACGAGAATCGTTGATCGGGGATTTCGAGTACCTTTTCAAGCATCTCCGATACCTCATATACTTGGGATGTTTTTTTCAATACACCTTGTAACTGAGTATACTCTTTTTGTGCGATGGAAAGATTTAGAATATCGCTGTATAGCGCCCGTTGAGCATTTTTAGGTGTCATATTTTCCACTTCAGGACCCGGATAATGCAACATTACTGCCTCCAGTTTTCCAATTTCCGATTGGACGTTTAAGGTGAGCTTTTTATCTGTCATAATACGTATGATTTGCTTTAAAGCACAAAAATACTAAATTTTAAGTAATCTATCTTTCTCATTATATATGTATTTTTACAAGCTGTAGCTTTCGATATGTCAGCTTTAATTATTTTCCATTAAAAAAATATACTTTTTGATTATCGTTTTGATAAAAATATTATACCTTTGCTTATGAAAACTAACTAATCTAATCTCAATTGTTATGAAAAGAAATACCATTATTATTGGGGCCGCAGGAAGGGACTTCCATAATTTCAACACGTTTTTCAGGGGAAACAAAGATTACAATGTGGTTGCTTTTACGGCTGCACAAATTCCGTATATCGACGGAAGAGCATATCCTGCTATTTTAGCGGGTAAGGAACTTTACCCCGATGGCATTCCCATCGTTCTGGAATCTGAACTTCCTAAACTTATCAAAGAAAAAAACGTACACGATTGTGTTTTTTCCTACAGCGATGTGCCTTATCCGCAATTAATGCGTTTGAGTTCCGTTGTGAACGCAGCGGGAGCAAATTTTATTTTGTTGGGACCGAACGAAACCATGGTAAAGAGCACTAAACCGGTAATTGCCGTAGTTGCTACTCGTACAGGATGCGGTAAATCACAAACATCTAGAGCTGTTGTTGAGGATCTTATGAAGCGTGGATTAAAGGTGATCGCCATACGCCATCCGATGCCCTATGGAGATTTGGCTGCACAAGCCGTCCAACGCTACGCAAAAGTGGAAGATTTGGAAAAACACAAATGCACTATTGAAGAAATGGAAGAATACGAGCCGCACGTGGTAAGAGGTAATGTTATTTATGCCGGTGTGGATTACGAAAAGATTTTGCGTCAGGCCGAAGAAGATCCTGATGGATGCGACGTAATTTTATGGGACGGAGGAAACAACGACTTCTCATTTTACAAACCTGATCTTACCATCACAGTCGCCGACCCGCATCGTGCTGGAGCAGAAGTGAATTATTATCCCGGGGAAGTTAATTTACGGCTTGCCGATGTGGTAGTTATCAATAAAATGGATACAGCTTCGCCTGAAGGTATTCGTACCGTTCGTGAAAACATAGCAAAGGCGAATCCAAAAGCAGTGGTTGTTGACGCAGCCAGTCCGGTTAAGGTGGATAATCCTGAATTAATACGTGGAAAACGTTGTTTAATTGTTGAAGACGGACCAACGTTAACACACGGCGAGATGAAAATTGGTGCGGGAAGCGTTGCAGCCCAAAAATACGGATGTGCTGAGGAAATTGATCCGCGTCCTTACATTGTTGGTGAATTAACCGAAACATTTAAAACGTATCCGAATATCGGAACCATACTTCCAGCCATGGGGTATAGTGCTCAGCAATTGAAGGATTTAGAAACCACCATTAATAACACCGATTGCGATACAGTAATCATCGGTACTCCCATCGATTTAAACAGGCTTATCAAAATCAATAAACCAACGGTGCGTGTTCATTATGATTTACAGGAAATAGGAACTCCTACATTACACGATGTGCTAAATGACTTTGTGAAAAAATACAATTTAGGATAAACTTTTCCTATTATAACGCAAAATGAGTTCGGTATTAATATATCGAACTCATTTTATTTATGTGTGAACGCAACTGATATAAGTCGTTTTGTGTCGAATTAATTAATCAAGATGTGGTTTTAGTGATTCTACCCATTTTTCAATACGTTCATCGGTGAGGTCTGCATCATTATCATCATCCAGTGGTAATCCTACAAAAACACCGTTAACCAGTGCCCGAGAATAATCGAAATGATAGCCTTCCGGTGAAACTTGTCCAATAATCGTACACCCTTTTTCGACCAAGGTTTCGTAAACAATTCCTATTGCATCGACAAAAGAGTCGGGATAAATAAATGAGTCTCCAAGCCCGAATAATGCAACCGTCTTCCCTCCTAAATCTAATTTTTCGAATCTATGGTAAAAATCTGACCAATCGTCCTGTAAATCTTTTACCCCCCATGTAGATGCGCCAAGAATGAGTACATCGTGAGCGAGAAAAGGTTCTTCTTCGCCATCGTAAATATCAACCAGCGTGGGTGAATAGTCGGAAAGATGTTCAGCGATTTTTTCAGCGGCATTTTTCGTGTTTTCAGTACTGGAGCCGTATATTATTGCTATTGACTTCATAAGTGTAATTTTTAAAAATTGATTTTACAAAGTTAATATTTAGTTTTATAATCGCAAATAAGATAAAGTTACTGATGTGAACAAAAAAAAGCGGATTGCGGTTTTTGATCCGCAATCCGCTTTTAGTGTAGTTCTTTAATAATTACGTTACGGCGCAAAAGTAGAATACATCTTGAAACTATTTGCCGGAACCGAAATATCCATTGTTGAGGATGTAACGTTCAGTGTTTCCGTTGCATTCATGTAATTGTGCCACGTTCCTGTTTTCGGGAAAGTGGTGGTAGCATTAATAGCAACATTCGTGAAATTACCAATCACAACAATCTGCTTACTGTTTCCAAAAGATGAAAGTGTGAGGAAGCGACCATTGTCCCAAAACGATTCTGTTACTTTCCAGTCGAGTGTAGCGGTGGAGTTAAATAATTCGGAGTGTGTGAAACGCAACCCGATGAGTTTGGCGTAGGCATCGTGTAACGCTTTGCGTTCAGGCACATCAAGATATTCCCAGCGAATGGGTTTTTTACCCGTTCTGCCGTTATAATCGATATTTACATCATAACCCATTTCGCCGAATTGCCACAGCATTTTAGGTCCGGGAACGGTAAGGAAAAATGCGGCGTTTGTGGATAGCTGTTTCATTTGGCGGGAAATATCACCTTTTATCAAATCGACTCCCCAGGTTATTTGTTTGTATGGAAGTCGCTCTTCATCGTGACTTTCCATATAACTTACCAGACTGTTTGCCGGCCGCGAAGCCGTACCGTAATAGGTCGGGGAGAGATCAGAATTGTCGGTTTTATAACCCATTGCCGTTTGTCCGTATTGCCAGTTTACATTTCTCCAAACCATCATCCCGGCATTGGCCAGTTCGGTTTCTTCGCGATCATCGGCGAAATGTTCCATAATCACCAATGCGTCGGGCTTAACGTTTTTGATTGTTGAGTTATAATCTTTCAAAATGGCAATACGCGAAGCATCGTAATTGCTTGCTGTTGCTTCTGAGCTGTTACGTTGCGTGAATCCTTTTGATAAATCGAAACGAAAACCATCGATGTTGTATTCTTTAAGTAAAAACTCCAGATTTCGCTTTACGAATTTTCTTACTAAAGGTGATTCGTGGTTGAAATCGTGAAAAACAGAGTAGGGATGAGGAGCATCCACATTAAAGTAAGGATTGTTTGTTGAGGTTTTGTTACTTTTTGAATCCCACCACATTTTAGCAAAAGGATTAGCTCCGGTGGCGTGGTTATATACCACATCGAAAATTACCGCCATTCCGCGTTTGTGGCACTCATCAATGAATTGTTTGTACATCTTGTCCGTTCCGTATGCTTTGTCCATCGCGAAAAAGAACGCGGGATTGTAACCCCAACTGTCGTTGCCGTCGAATTCCTGCACGGGCATCAACTCAATAGCGTTTACACCAAGCGATTTCAGGTAATCCAATTTCTCCAAAGCGCCGTTAATGTTTCCTTGTTCAGTAAAATCGCGGAAAAGCATTTCGTAAATAACCAGATTGTCGGTTGCCGGTGTTTTAAAGTTCGAAACTTGCCATGTATAAGTTTCGGGTTGGGTTTTAAAAACCGCTACAATGCCGTTTCCTTTTGCAGGATAGGTTTTATTGTCGGGATACGTACTTGGAGAGATGAACGGATCGTTGTGAGGATCAAGTATTTTACGTGAATACGGGTCTGCAACGTAAACTTTTTCTCCGGTTTTCTTCTCCAGATAATATTGAAAAGCATACTCTTTTGTTGCATCGAGTCCCTGAATAGTTAGCCACCAGCAACCTGATGTATCATCTCTTTTCATCTGAGATTTTTCATCATTAGTTGCTTCCCAGTTGTTGAAATCACCTACTACATAAGCAGCATCGTAGCTAACTCCGTTTTTGTCTTTGTCATACAAAACGAAGGTTACGGTAGAACTATTCGCAATATTGATACCTTCTTTTACATTTGCCGGTAATGGTGCATTCTGGATTGGTTCCGGTTTTGGAATATCATCTTTACAGGAAATAGCGAAAAGGATAAGAAAGAGAAAAAGGATGTTTTTTTTCATTTTGTTTGTGATTATTTCATAACCCCTCCCCGCTTTGCGGTACTCCCCTTAGCTTAAGGGGAGAGTTCTGGGTTATGTGATATTTCAAGTAGCTGAAAATTTGACCTGCGCAACTGTCCCCTTTGACAAAGGGGACGAGCGAAGCGGAGGGGTTATTTCTTGAAAGTTACTCCAAAATAAATACTTCTTTTGGACTTAATTGCAACGTATTACCTAACGAAATTGTTTTTCCCGAAATCACGTCTTTGCCGCCCGATTTGCCTTTTATAGACTCCGCGTAACGGTCGAGGTTTATTTCCACATCGTTGGAGGATCCGTTCATAAAAACCAATACGTTTTTGCCGTCGAGATAGCGTTCATAAACATAGACGCCTTTTTGCAACACGTAGTGTTTCATTTTGCCGTTGGCGATAACGTCGTTTCCACGGCGCCATTTGAGCAGTTTGCTCAGGTAATCGAACGCTTCGTTTTGGATATCGTCGCGACCTTCTCGCGAAAAATGATTGGTTTTGTCACCGGGCCAGCCGCCGGGAACATCGAGGCGGATATCGCCATCGCTTTTGCTCTTGTTTCCATGCATCAGCAATTCGGTTCCGTAATAAATTTGCGGCGTTCCGGGCATAGTGAGCAGGAAAGTGATTCCCTGTTTCCATCCCGAGAGATCGGTAGGATATTCCTTCAGAAAACGGTCGGTATCGTGGTTGTCTAAGAAACGCAACACGTTGTAGATATCGGGATAGATGTAATCGTACGTCATATGGTCGTAAATGCCGTGCAGTCCGCCGTTCCATTCGGTTGTTTCTTCTGAAAATGCCGAGTGCGACAAGCCCATAAACCGAAAATCCATAACCGATTTCAGTTGCGTATCTTTTCGGTTGTTCAGTTTGCTGTGGCGCTGCCAGAATGCCGTCCCGATGGGGTTATTTAACCACGCTTCACCCACGATATTGTATTTCGGGTACTCTTTTTCAACGGCTTCCACCCAATCTATCATCATATCGTAATCGGCATACGGATAGGTATCCTGACGGATTCCGTCCACACCCGAATATTCAATCCACCAGATGCTGTTTTGAATAAGGTATTTTGCAACGTGGCGGTTTTTTTGATTCAAGTCGGGCATTGTAGGCACAAACCAGCCATCTACCATTTTACTTTTATCGTATTCCGATGCGTAATTATCGAAATACATTTCCTTCATATGTGATGTTTGTACATACTCACCCATATTATTGAACCAATCTTTTGACGGAATATCTTTCACCCACGCATGATCGCTTCCGCAATGGTTGAAAATCATATCCATCACCACTTTCATATTTCTGGCGTGTGCGTCGGCGATAAGATTTTTGTATTCTTCGTTGGTGCCGAAACGCGGATCGACCTTGTAATAATCGGTGGTTGCGTAACCGTGATACGAACCGCCTTCCATATCGTTTTCCAGCACGGGATTGAGCCAGATGGCCGTAACCCCCAAATCGGAAAGATAATCCAGCCGGTCGGAAATTCCTTTCAAGTCGCCACCGTGTCGGGCGTTCGGGTCGTTCCTGTCCACTTTGTAGGGCATCCGCATCTCAATTTGGTCGTTCGATGGGTCTCCGTTCGCAAATCGGTCGGGCATAATCAGGTACAGCACGTCCGATGAATTGAAACTCTCGATATTCAACCGTTTTGGGTCGCGTTGTTTCAGTTCGTAATTGTATGTGATTTTCTTTTTCCCGTTTGTGAAAACGATTTCGAATTTTCCCGGCTCGGCGTTCGAAATATCGAGATACAAAATCTGATAATTCGGGCTTTCCAATGTAACAGCTTCTTTCAGATATACATCTTTTGCCGAGACGGCTGCTTTGTACGATGCAATATCTTTGCCCGAAACCATCAGTTGTATTTCCGGTTCTTGCATGCCGCTCCACCAGAAGGCGGGATCAACGTTTATCTGTTGTGCGCTAATCGCAAGCGAAAGAAATGAAATAAGAAAAAGGATTGTTATTTTTTTCATTTGAAAGAAAAGACAAAAAAGTCTGAAGCTTTCTTGAAGATAGCCCCAGACTTTTTAATAATTAGTTTCTATTACTTAATTGAACCTGTGTTGTCATCAAAATGTAGAGTTACTTTCTGACCTGCAGTTGCGGGAACAGCTGCCTGATCGCCTCCATCGTTTCTGTACTCGATTGTAGTGCCGAATACATTGAATTCAGAATGCCACCAATCGGCAATCCAGGCATGAGAAACATACATTCTTACGTTTCCATTTGCAACAAGTGCAGGTGATGTAAGTGTTTTAGCTGTTTTGTCTTCAACAAACAGATTAGTTGCTTTATCTTTATCCCATCCACCAAATGTATCACCCATTCCATATACTTTGGCAGGGGTAACAGATAGTTTAGTTGTGTTATCACGTAAATCTAACACAACTGTGTACATTCCTGAGGTTGCAATAGACATATTTCCACCACTTTCAGTTACCGTAACACCGTTTGCATCAAATTCATTCACTTCCGCAAAACCTAAATTAGGATTTGCCCATTTCGCATTCGATACTTTAAATCCTTTTCCGGCTTCTATATAAAGAATTTTCCAATACACCCCTACGGTGCCTCCGGCTAATTTGTGCATTTCGGCAGCAGCTTTTGTTCCGGGTTCATCCCAATCATACACTGTAGCATTACCTACTAAATACATTTTTTCGGGATATTTGGGCGGAACAACAGCTTCGCCAATGATGTCGAATGTAGCGTTGTATGCCCGTGTACGCAAGTCGTATTGAATGGTGAATTCAAATTCACCTCCAACTTCTGTAGTAAAGTCGGGGCCACCGGGCTTTACCTGGCTCATTGCATTTTCGATAAGCGGGGCTTGCGATGTACCGAAGTTGCCTAAGTCGGTAAATATTTTGGCAACTCCGCCTTCTTTGTTTATTTCTTGTCCCCAGCCTCCACTGTATCTGAATTTATAACCTCCGGGAGTTATATTGACTTTGCCTTTCCAGGAAATGGTCAATCTGTCGTCGAAAGAGGGAGCGCTTAATGGCGTTTCACCATCCCATCCTTTGGGCGTGGCAGCTCCAATTACACCATAATTTACAGGCAGAATATTTATTTCCTTTAAAGCTGTATTTACGATAACAAAATAGAAACCGTCTTTTTCAACTTTTAAAGGAGTTGCGTCCTGTGTAAGTGTATAGACCGAAATGTTATCAGCTTTTTTTACTTCACCTCCGTTACCGTATTTTACGACTTGATTTAAATCGGTTGCAATAGAAATTGTGAAATCTCCGCTTGACTTTAACCAGGTATAAATCCCCACCAACTCTGGCAACTCTTTCACATCACCGTCCAAAGGTATTGCTTTTAATGAAGATGCGGGAGCCTCTCCGCTGTATACAGTAGCAGCACCGGTAATATACACTCCTTGTTGAATGTCTTCAACAATTGTCCAATTTTCATTGTCGCTACAATTCGCTAAAAATGGTAACAACAAGAATAATAGATATTTATATAAATGTTTCATTTCTGTTTAATTTAATTAATTGGTATATCCGGGGTTTTGAGTTAAGTTAGTATTCAACGATAATACGTCTACCGGAATTGGGAACACTGTTCTGAAAGGTGCAGAAACAGGTCTGTCGGAAATAGGTTGGTGGAATTTACCGAATCTAACCAAATCCTGACGTCTGAGTCCTTCCCATGCAAATTCGAGTAAACGTTCGTCCAACAAATTGTCGAGTGTAGCGGTTCTGGCGGTTGCACCGGCTCTTCCTCTCACCTCCTGCAATTCAGCATCGCCATTTTGACCTGATCTTACCAATGCTTCCGATTTCATAAGTAATACGTCGGCATAGCGGAACAATACCCAGTCGTTGTGAACAAGTTGTCCACCAGCTTGTGCAGTAAGATCAAATTCATATTTTGCTAATCTGGCACCGGCAGTTTTTTCGTTTGTACTACCTGAAACATCAAGAGCGATAGCATCGGGTTTGTATTCCAGTTCATTATCACCGTCCATTACCGGATTGCCATCAGGACCATATACTTTTCCTAAGAAATACGTTTTTTCCATACGTGGGTCAACGCTACCTTTTCTAAAAATAGCCAACGCTTCTTTGGTTGCAGATGCACCGTTCCACCCTTCTTGTGAGTAGGCTTTTGCATGAGCATAGTGTCTTGAACGAACAAGATACATATTTCGTGCTGAGTAGAGAACGGGATCCATTGGGATAACGAAAATGTTTTCTTTGGAGCTTTCGTTGGTTACGCTGAAGTTTTTAGAAAAATCGGCTTCTAACGCATAGCCCAAATCTGTTATAGAGTCACAATAAGCAATAGTTGCTTCCCAAGGAGTTTTGTTGGTCCCACCAACAGAGAATGTTGCTGTTCCGTTTGGAATTCCGTTGTTATCCGTCCAGTTATCATCTGCATAAACCTGAGCATTTAAAGCAAGTTTTGCCATCAGATAAAAAGCTACCGGACGAGTCATTCTTCCGTAATATTCTCCTAAGTTTGAGCTGTTTGCAGTTGAAAGATAGGGTATTGATTCTTCCAGTTCTTTCTTCACAAACGCAAAAACTTCGGAACGATTAGATTGCTTCACATCGGCAATTTTTGCTGTTGCTGTTTCAACAATAGGAACACGTGCATATAAGTCCATCAAATAGTAATAATACATTGCGCGAATGGCTCTTACTTCTGCTTTGTAAACAGGAAGATATGGATTATCGGGAGTTTCTTCAATTAATGAGTTCAGTTTATCGAGAGATTGATTGGTTCTTCCGATTACTCTGTACAAATAGTCCCAACTGCCTTTTACGACAGAATTGTCTGTTTTCCAGTTGTGTTTAAAAATATCCTGCCATAAACCACCATCGAACCAGTCTCCACCACGTGTAGGCAACATAGCCTCATCTGATGTGAATGTATTAAGGTCATAAAGTCCTCTATCCGGTCCTGCCAAACCCTGACTTCCTCCCGATCCGCCAATTTCAGTATAGAGATTGGCTACGGTGTTAAGGTAGATTAATACAGGACTTTTGAATGCTTCGCTCTCGGGCATTTGATCTGCCGGATTCTCATCCAGATTACAGCTGAAAAGAATAAATGCAAACGAGAGTATAAAACTGTATAATATTTTATTTTTCATAATTTTATCTCCATTAAAAGTTAATACTTAAACCCAGTGAATAGGTACGAGACAGCGGATAAAATCTTTTGTCATCAAGTCCCAATTCTCCATTTACTGTCGTGCTGTTGATCATTGGCGATAGGCCTGAGTAATTGGTAAATGTATGCAAGTTATTTACCGATGCTGTTAAACGAATAGCATTAACCCAGTTTCTCATTTTATCTACATTGAAATTGTAACCTAATGTTACATAAGCAATATGCAGGTAATCGCCTTTCTCCAACCAATAGTCTGTTACCGTGCTGTCGAAAATTTTCATTTCAGGAGCATTTGGCAGTACATTGTATGTGGGGAAAACATTCATATTCATATAGGATAACGAAGTACCATTGTAAATTTTGTGACCGAATGCACCATTCATTTGTGTTTGAATGTCAAATGCTTTGTAACGGAAACTGATGTTGGTTCCCATAATTACTTTTGGCATTGCTTGTCCGGCAAAATATCTGTCAGCGCCATTGTTTAAGTTGATAGTGGGGTCTTCATCGAGATTTAAAATGTTATAAGTATAACTTCCTAATCCGTCATTGATAATGCCATTTGATTTAGGCAAGTAGAAAACACCCAATGGTTGACCTACAACCTGATAAGTTACGTATGTATTTCCACCTTGGAATCCTGCACCGTTTATTCTGGCTAATTGCATATATTCTGCTGCATTGAGTTCTTGATCCATATAAGTTCCGCTCAATGAAAGCAGTTTGTTTTTCTGATAGGCCATGTTTCCCGAAATGGTCAATTCCATGTCTTCTGTTCTCAGCGGAGTTATTCCGAGAGATAGCTCGATACCGCTGTTTTCCATTTCACCTAAGTTAGCAAGTAATTTTGGATGAACAAACGGTGGAACAGGTACATCGTAGTTGTATAACAAATCTTTTGTTCTTGAATAATAATAGTCTATAGTGGCTGTTAGTTTACGATCAAAGAACGATGCATCCAGACCCACGTCGAACATATCTTTGGTTTCCCATCTCAAATCGGGATTAGCATTTCTGTTGTATCCGTAAGTAACCGTAGGAACACCATTCACACTGGTCAAACCTGAAGGTCCCATTAACAATAACGAATTGTATGCACTGATAGCATCCTGATTACCTGTACGTCCGTATCCAACCCTCCATTTAATTTCGTTTATGTCTTCCACATCTTTTAAGAAAGATTCTTCACTCATTACCCAGGCAAGAGATGCTGACGGGAAGAACCCCCATTTATTATTTTCTCCCAGTTTTGAAGATCCGTCAAAACGCATATTTACCGTAGCAATATAACGGTTGGCATACATATAGTTTACACGTCCCAAAAATGAGTTCAAATTATAACCGTTTTTATACGAACTAACATCGCCATATTTTACAACAGCTCCGGCAGCTAAGTTATCATAACCGAAAAAGTTGGTATCGAATCCACGTGTGTTTGCACCGAATCCTGTATAATTATAGCTTTGTCCTTCAACCAATGCTAATGCATCTAAACGGCTGTTTTGGAACATTTTTTTGTAGTTCAGGCTTAAGTTACCCATCAGAACATTACTTTTGTTCAGTCCCTGATAAGCTTTGCCTCTGCCTTCTCTGATACCTTGTTTTATATTCGTTGGAATGTAGTTCATGTTTTCTTTTGCATTGTAGGTATATGACCCAAATGCACTGAAATTCAGAGCGTCATTAATAGTCCACGTTAAACGTCCGTTAGTGGATAGATAAGCGTTGTCTTCTCTGTCATTTATCGATAAACGTCCAAGCGGGTTATCCACTTCGTTTGCGTTAGGATCTTCGGGCCAGGTTCCATCTTCGTTTTGGGTAATAGGCATTGTAGGATTAAATGAAGCAGCAGAATAGAATGTTTTCTGATAATCATTTACGTATCTGCTTTCTCTCTTTGATCCGAACATTCCTAAATCAAGTTTAAGTTTGTTATCGAAAAACAACTGGCTGCCATCAATTTTTGCAGTATAGTTTTTCATGCCGTTATTTAGGATGATACCTTTTTGGTCAATAACTCCTAATGAAGCACGGAAGTTAGTTTCAGCCGTACCACCACCAAAAGAAATACGATGGTTCTGAGTATAGCCCGTTTGCAGCATTTCCTGCATGAAGTTGCTGTTTGCACCTCTATCCAATGCATTCACATATCCCATCGATTGTACAGCAGATCTGTAACCTTCCG
Organism: Bacteroidales bacterium UBA1035; assembly: GCA_002316835.1. Lineage (GTDB taxonomy): Bacteria > Bacteroidota > Bacteroidia > Bacteroidales > Dysgonomonadaceae > Petrimonas. The sequence continues at coordinate 16,901 of DCEG01000039.1, forward strand.
CACCAAGCATATCAATGGTTTTGTAAACTTGTTCAACACCGAACGTTCCGTCATAATTGATTGACCTTGTTCCGGCTTTTGCTTTTGTAGTTGTAACAACAATAACACCGCTTGCTCCTCTTGAACCATACTGAGCTGTTTCAGAGGCGTCTTTCAAAATAGTAAAACTTTCAATGTCTGATGGTGAAAGGGCGTTCAGTAAACCAAGGTCTCCAAACACTCCGTCAATTACAACTAAAGGATCATTACCTCCTGATAATGAAGTTGTACCACGAATTCTGATTGCGCTTCCAGCAGTTGGGTCACCACCGGTTTTCTGAATATTTACACCGGCAACTTTTCCTTTAAGTGCATCCAACGGATTTACTACAACCCCGGCGTTCATATCTTCTCTGCCAACTTTTTCAACGGCACCCGATATAGTGCGCGTACTTCCCGTTGCATAACCAATCACAACCACTTCATCCAACAATTCGGTATCTTCCTGTAAGATAATTTCGATGTTGGTTCTGTTTTGAATGGCAATTGTTTGGGTTACATAGCCCACATAAGAGATTACAAGTGTTCCGTTACCAGATGTCTGAAGGGCGAAATTTCCATCGTAATCTGTTACTACACCCGAGGTTGTTCCTTGTAAAAGAATACTGGCTCCAATAATTGGTTCGCCTGCAACGTCTTTTACCGTTCCCCGTACATTTATCGTAGAGCCGGTTTGGGCACTGGCCGATAGAATCATTAGCATACTTGACAACACTGTCATCAAGAACGCTTTCGTACTTTTCTTTAAATTTAAATACATGTTTGCTAACGTTGTAAGATTAACTGATTTATAATTATTTACTCTCAAATTTATTTTCACAGAATTACATTAACTACAAGTAAATGAAGGTAAATGTGTTCTCATTTATTCATATTAATATTAACTCTCGACACAAAAATAAGGTTAATGCAAAAAAGTGCACGGATAAATAGTTGTTTTAACTGATTTTATCCGTGCAATCGTTTGCATTTTATAAGTTAAAAAATAAATTATCAATAAATTATAATCGTAAAGTGTGTTGTTTGTGGTATAAAAAAATGTATTTTAGTTTTTCTTTTTGGACTTTTTAATCAGATTTCTGCTTCTTCCGGAAATTGTCCTCCTTAATTTAATAAGAAATCTTTTACTCGGGTTAGATTTTAAATAAGATTCAATATGTCGCTGTTTTTTCTCTTCGAGAATCTGACTGATTTCGATAAGGATGCCAGATTCCTCCACATCACCGAATTCGTCGTTGATAGATGTCCCAAAGAAACGCATATGAGGCGACAATCCCATATATGCATTAATAAGTGGCGGAATATTCAGTCCGAAACTACGGACTTCCCGGTTTAAAACTCTATAGTCGTCTTTAAAGCTTTTCCCCTTGAACAAGTGCTCCATCTTAGCTATATCGGTGTCGGTAACAAGTTGGGTGATTGGCGTTACAAGTTTGTCGGGATCGGGAAAGTGCAGATGCATGAAATACAAAATCATGTTACGGGCTTCTTTGTTGTAGGTTCCGTACATGGTTACCTTGCCGAAAAAATATTTCATCGAAGGTTCAATCACAGTAAGTGCTCCAAGTCCATCCCACAGATTATCTAAAGCGAAGATTCCCTTGCGGCTGTGTAGCGTGGATTGATATTCGAGCGAAACAAACGAACGCCCCAATTCTACTGTAAATGGTAAATAGTTTTGTTTGAAATCATCGGAAAAATTTAATAAATGTGCGGTAGCGAGCATTGGTTTTCCATTTTCATCGAAATCCACGTTTTTACCCATAATGAAACGATAACCGCCCAAAATATCTTCTTTTTCAGGATCCCAAACGATGAGTTGATGGTATGGATGCTCCATCAGGTCGTATTTGTCGATATCAGCTTCCAATCCGGTTCCACCACCGTAATGGCGGAAAGCAATTTCGCGCAATCGCCCTACCTCGCGCATTAAGTTTGGGGAATCATGAGCTGTGAATATATATATCTCGTTATCGGCCTTGTTGGTTGTGCGTATCCTTTTTCCTACCGTTAGTTCATTTTTAATTAGACTTTTATTAACAGGGTCTATTATTTTTTCCATACTTAGTTTTAGTCTTTTTGGGGTAAGTTGTAAACTATGGTTTTTATTTCCTCGGCCCACTCTGTGGTGCTTTTTGATTTATCCAGCGATTGCCAAGGAATTGGTTTTCCAAACGTAATGTGAAAAGTTTGATTCTTATTTTTGAACATCTCACCGGGCAAATAAATGAGTTCAACGTTAAATTTTAATCCCAGTGATTTGCGGATGTTGGCAAAGTTATAAAAGAAGTTTGAGTTTTTTGCTTCAAAATGAACGGGAATGACATCTCTTTTATATTCAATTGCTTTCACAACGAAACTCTTCATCCAATCCAGATCTTTTATTTTTCCATTTTTTTTTCTGGAGCATAATCCGGCAGGGAATGTAATGATTTGATTTTCCGATGCGTAGGCTTCGTTTATGGCTGCAGCTGATAATTTTGCTTGCGATCCATATTTATTGATCGGGACAAAAATGGTTTCCAAATTCTTGATATTCAGTAACACATCATTAACTAAATATCTTATTTTTCCGTTATATTTTTCACCCAAAACTGCTGAAAGGCAAATGCCGTCTAATCCACCAAGGGGATGGTTAGAAGCAAAAACGAAGTTTCCCTTTTCGGGAATATTCTCTTCGCCGTGAACTTTCAGATTCAGCTTGAATTCCTTGTCTACCAACGCACGCATGAAATCAACACCTTGTTTGTCGTGATTGCGTTCGATAATAGCGTTCAACTCATCCTGATGGATGGTGCGTTTTAAGTAGTTAATTGCGAATTTTGGGATTTTACCGTAGTGTTTCTTCGCTTTCGTTTTTAAAACACTATCGATATCTAATTTGAAATCAGCTTTTTCTGACATAATGACTTTCCAATGACGCACCAAAAATACAAAAAAATTAAGAAAAAAGGACAACCCGCTCATATTAATTTAAGACAATGGAAATATTCTACAAAACATGCTCTCTTGAAATGCTTGTAGGCTTCATAATATGAGGTAGTTGTGTGCCTGTTGATAACTTTTTGAAAAATAATGTGTGGAAAAGTGGGGGAAAGTGGATTTATTTTGTAATTTTACCGCAAAAATCATAGAATTAGGAGAATAGTGTTACAATTCTTGGGAAATATTGAGGCAAAAGCTGATGCAAAAGGTCGAATCTTTGTGCCGGCTGCTTTTCGGAAACGCTTACAAGGCGCCAATGAGGAGTTTTTAGTGCTTCGAAAAGATATCTTTCAGGATTGTTTGGTGCTTTATCCGGGAACGGTTTGGGAAAGTGAAATTGAAGCTCTTCGTGCTCGTCTTAACAAGTGGAATAAAGAACAACAACAGGTTTTTCGTCAGTTTGTGCTCGATGTCGAGCGTATTGAGATGGACGCCAGCGGACGGATCTTAATTCCGAAACGTTACATGCAATTAGTAGATATCGATAGTGATGTTCGCTTTTTGGGCGTGGACGATACAATTGAGATTTGGGCAAAAGAAAAACTGGAAAAGCCGTTAGTCGATCCGGATGACTTCTCTGCAAAATTACAAGAATTGATGGGTTGATTTATTCAATATGCAAATATGCCAGTGTGCTGATATTAGGTGAATTGAATCGATTGATCTGTTAATTGGAAAATTGAAAACTGACAACTCAAAATTGAAATGTACCACATACCGGCATTACTTCACGAAAGCGTTGACGGATTGAATATTCGTCCGGATGGAGTTTATGTCGATGTGACATTCGGCGGTGGGGGTCACTCAAAAGAAATATTGAAGCGATTAGGTAAGAATGGTAAACTGCTTGCCTTCGATCAGGATGATGATGCATACCAAAACAATATCCGGGATCCGCGTTTCACGTTTGTAAAAAGTAATTTCCGTTTTTTAAAGAACTTTCTGCGTTATTATCAGGTAGATGAAATAGATGGAATTCTTGCCGACTTAGGTGTTTCGTCGCATCATTTTGATGATTCGGAGCGTGGTTTCTCTTTTCGCTTGCCCGGTGATCTGGATATGCGGATGAATCGGCTGGCGCTGAAATCCGCTGCTGAAGTACTCAACGAATATCCCATGGAGAAACTGTCGGATATTTTTTTCTTTTATGGAGAGTTGAAAACAGCCCGAAAGATTGCAGCCGCAGTTTCTACATTCAGAGAGTTGAGAAAAATTGAATCTGTTTCCGATTTTGTGGAAATTATGAAGCCTTTCACGTTTCGGGAAAAAGAAAATAAAACCCTTGCACAAGCGTTTCAAGCGTTGCGTATAGAGGTGAACGATGAACTGAAAGCCCTTGAAGAAATGCTTGCGCAAGGGTCGCAGATACTCAAGCCCGGTGGACGATTCAGTGTGATTTCTTACCATTCACTTGAAGATCGGTTGGTAAAAAACTTTTTCAGAACCGGAAATTTTGAGGGTGAAATCGTAAAAGATTTTTTTGGAAATGTGCAAACTCCGTTTGAGTTGATTAATAGAAAAGTGATTGTCCCAACGGAAGAAGAACAAAAGAATAATTCGCGATCCAGAAGTGCAAAGCTTAGGATTGCGGAAAAAATATAATTTGTGTTGAGACGGTGGTGTTCCGTCTTTACAATCAAGAAAGATGAAAATAAAACTAGAGAACATCAGAAAATCGTTCGTTCATGTTTTTGGCGGAAATGTTTTAACAGAAAACTTTTTCGTCCGGAACATCACGTTCATTGTTGTCCTGGTTATCGTAATGATTCTGTTTATCAGCCATCGCTACACAGTGTTGCAGCGGATTGCAGAAATGGAGCGTCTGAAAGTAGAGTTGAAAGACGCTAAATATGAGTCGTTGGACATTTCATCCGATTTAACTGAAGCCAGCCGTCAGGGGCAGATTGAGAAAAGGGTGGAAGAGTCTGGCTTAGGTTTAAAAATAAATAACGAACCGGTTTTTCGTATTCAGAAAGGGAAAAAATAAAATGGGAAAGAAAACCGATGAAAATAAAAAAGGAATTTTAAATCGTTATGGATTAATCGTCTTCTTCCTTCTGGGAATAGGAATTATGATCGTGCTTTCCGCCGGAAAAATAGTTTTTTCTACAGAAGGAAAAAAATGGCGCGAAGTTGGCGAAAAAGAAACCATAATCAAAGATCGTGTCATTCTGCCTAAGCGTGGAAATATTTATACGTACGATGGAAAGCTTTTGGCTACCAGTGAACCGCTGTACAGTATTTATATGGATTTCTGGGCTGAAGGAATGAAAGAGGATACGCTGATGAAATATGTTGGCGATCTTTCAACGGCTCTTTCTAAAAAGTTTCCAGACAGAACGGCCTCGCAATACAAAAATATAATCGTAAACGGATGGAAACTTCGCGAAAAGGAAGAACGGCAGATACAGGAGAATGCTGCACGAGGCATCGATAAGAAAGTAACACTGAAATCACGTTATGTCCGCATTCTTCGCCCCGATATTTCATATGTTGATCTGAAAGAAATACGCACTTATCCGTTCCTGAACCAGCGCTCTAATCGAAGCGGGTTAATAGCTGAAGAAAAAAATGCCCGCAAACGTCCGTTTGGAAACTTAGCTAACAGAACTGTAGGAAACGTTTATAAAGATTTAGAGAAAGGTGGTGCCAGCGGATTGGAAATGAAATACGATTCGTTGCTTCGCGGTATTGAAGGTGTGAAAAGCCGTCAGAAAATTCAAGGCCGATGGACAGATATAGAAGAAATTGCCGCAAAAGACGGATACGATATTATCACCACGCTTGATGCCGATATTCAGGATGTAACCGAACGTGCATTGCGTGCCAAACTTGAAGAAACATCTGCCGAATCGGGTACCGCAATAATTATGGAAACCAAAACAGGTGAGATAAAAGGCATTGCCAACCTGGACCGTATGAGTAGCGGAAACTACGCCGAAGGAAATCCCAATGCATTTTCATATATGAACGAACCTGGTTCTACTTTCAAAACCGTAACGGTGATGGTAGCGCTGGATGATGGATTGATTACGCCAACCGACTCATTTCATGTTGGTAACGGTTTGTATCAATACAACGGAAAGTGGGTGCGTGATCACTATTGGCGACAAGGTCGTGACAGAGGGTATCTTACTGTAACAGAAGGAATAGAGATTTCCTCAAATGTGGTGATGAGTAAGATTGTACTCAAAGCATACGGAGATGATCCGACAAAATTCGTAAAAGGCATCGACAGGATAGGTTTGCGAAAACGACTTACTTGGGATGTTCCACTGAATGGAATTGAAGGAACTTCATCTATCCGTTTTCCCGATGATAAAGTAAATTACTGGTCAAAAACCACGCTTCCATGGATGTCGTTCGGTTACGAATCCAAAGTTCCGCCTATTTATATGCTGATGTTCTATAACGGTATTGCTAATGGTGGAAAAATGATAAAACCGTTCATTGCCAAAACGTTGTTGAAGGACGGAAAAGTAGTGGAAGAATATAAGGCTGAGGTAGTGAACGAAAAGATGTGTAAAGACAGCACATTAGCTCAAATTCAGAGTATGCTGGTGGGTGTTATAGAGAACGGAACGGCAAAAGTGGTTAAATCTGACTTTTTTGATATCGCAGGAAAAACAGGAACGGCTCAGATCGCCAGCGGTGGCGGGTATGGTGGTTACTACGTTTCGTTTTGCGGATATTTTCCGGCAGATGATCCGAAATATACGTGTTTTGTAGGGATACGAAAACCACAAGGTGTTCCGTCCGGTGGTGGACAAGCAGGGATGGTTTTCAAAAATATAGCAGAGCAGACGTTTGTGAAACGAACCGAGTTGGCGCCTGCTGAAGCAAAGATAGATTCAACATTACAGAAAATGCCTGCCATTAAAAGTGGAAACTGGGAAAACAGCCAGACGGTGTTATCGATGTTGAATTTCAAATCTTCTATTTCCGATTCTGCTTCTGATTGGGTAAAAGTAAATTACGACAGTGTGGCTTATCAGCCTCAGGCTTTGGCTATGAATAAAAATACGGTTCCCAGCGTGATGGGAATGGGCGCAAGAGATGCAGTTTACTTGCTCGAAAAATCGGGGTTACGTGTCAACTTGATCGGATCGGGGAAAGTGGTTTCGCAATCATTTGCCCCTGAAAGTAAGTTAGTAAAAGGCACAACGATAAGTATAACACTGAGATGAGATGGGACGAGGCAACTTGGAGACGGAGAAAAAGATCGTTTATTTCGCTCAGCATGAAAGTGTAAAAATCATTACAAAAAAGACTTTGTTATCAAAATAAACAATTATGCAACTAAGTAAGCTTATAGAAAAATGTAAAATCGTAGCCATTCATGGTGAAAAAGATGTGGATGTTGAAAGCATTGCTTCCGACTCGCGTCAGGTGCAGCAAGGATCGCTTTTTGTGGCAGTGGAGGGTATTACGACCGACGGGCACGATTACATTGGTAAAGCCATAGAGCAGGATGTTTTGGTAGTGGTTTACGATAAACCGATGTTTGAAGAATATTTTTCGAGAGTTACTTATGTTCAGGTTGAAAATTCGTCTATAGCGTTGGCGCAAATTGCTTCTGTTTGGTTTGGGAATCCATCTGAACAACTGAAACTTGTCGGTGTGACGGGAACAAACGGAAAAACAACTATCGCTACTTTGCTGCACAGAATGTTTCGTGCATTGGGTTACGGTGCAGGATTGCTTTCAACCGTAGCCAATTATGTAAACGATGAAAGCTATCCTACTACGCACACCACACTCGATCCTATCACATTGCACTCTTTTCTGCGAAAAATGGCAGATGCAGGTTGCGAATATGCTTTTATGGAAGTCAGCTCGCATGCTATTCATCAAAAACGGGTACATGGATTGCATTTCGAAGGAGGAGTGTTCACCAATCTTACTCAGGATCATTTAGACTATCACAAAAATATGCTGGAGTATCGGAACGTTAAAAAAGCGTTTTTCGATTCTCTGCCTAAAACGGCTTTTGCGCTCACCAACTCCGATGATAAGAATGGGCCGATAATGCTTCAAAATACAAAAGCAAAACAATTTACTTACTCTGTAAAAGGATTGGCGGATTTTAAAGCGCGAATTTTCGAAAAGCATTTTGACGGAACCGAAATAGAAATCAACAGCAAACAACTTATCGTGCAGTTTGTAGGCGTTTTCAACGTGTACAACCTGCTGGCAGTTTATGGAGTTTCTGTTTTACTGGGACAGGATCCGGATGAAGTGCTCAGAGTGTTGTCTATATTAAAACCTGTGGCAGGGCGTTTTCAGACGCTGCGCTCACCAAAGAATTTTACGGCAATTGTCGATTACGCGCACACGCCTGATGCACTTACCAATGTGCTCAATGCCATTCACGAAGTGCTCGACCAAAAAGGCGATATAATTACGGTAGTTGGCTGCGGTGGTAATCGCGATAAAACCAAACGTCCGTTAATGGCACGTGAAGCGGTGGAGTTAAGCAACAAAGTAATTCTTACATCAGACAATCCCCGGTTCGAGGAACCGCAGGATATTATCGATGATATGGTTGCCGGACTGGACGACGAACAACGACGAACAACACTTTCGATTGTCGATCGACGCGAAGCGATAAAAACTGCCTGTGCCCTGGCTAAACCGGGTGATGTAATTCTCGTTGCCGGAAAAGGTCACGAAGATTATCAGGAAGTTAAAGGTGTGAAGCATCATTTCGATGATAAAGAAGTTGTTGAAGAAATGTTTGAAGTTTGATGTTTAAAGTTCAAAAATTTAAACCCCAAATCGTAAATAGAAAATCGTAAATCGTAAATAGAAAATCGTAA
>DCEG01000039.1:25885-45965 GCA_002316835.1 Bacteroidales bacterium UBA1035
ATAGAAAATCGTAAATAGAAATGCTTTACTATCTCTTTCAATATTTAGACAAACTCGATGTTCCCGGAGCCGGAATGTTTCAGTTCGTTACTTTTCGGGCATCGCTTGCAGCCATTATTTCATTACTCTTTTCGGTAATTGTAGGAGCCAGAATTATTAGCCGGCTGCAAAAGATGCAGATTGGAGAAACAATTCGTAATCTCGATTTAGAAGGTCAATACAGCAAAAGAGGAACGCCTACCATGGGTGGTGTCATCATCATAATTTCCATTTTGGTGGCAATATTACTGATAGGGAAACTTGAAAATATTTATATTATTGTGATGATAATCAGTACTGTTTGGTTGGGCGCCTTAGGTTTTGCCGACGATTACATCAAGGTGTTTAAGAAAGATAAAGAGGGGTTGAAAGGTAAAATTAAAGTAGTAGCACAAGTTGGTCTGGGCTTAATTGTTGGTTTAGTAATGTATTTGAGTCCCGATATTGTTTCGCGCGAAAATACCGAAATCCGTGTGAATAACGTTATCGAACAGGTGCAGTATCAGGGACAGGACATTAAAACCACCAAAACTACCATTCCTTTTGTGAAAAACAATAATTTCGATTACCGCTCACTGGTTTCGTGGATGGGCGATTTTGCCGATGAAGCGGTTTGGATAGTTTTCGTGATATCTGTTATTCTTATCGTTACGGCAGTATCAAACAGCGCAAATCTGACAGATGGTTTGGATGGACTAGCGTCGGGTTCATCGGCAGTAATCGGGGTGGCATTAGGCGTGCTGGCTTATGTGTCCGGTCGTGTCGATTTTGCTTCGTACCTGAATATAATGTATATCCCCGGAAGCGATGAACTGATGGTGTTTGCTGCAGCTTTTGTGGGGTCAACTGTCGGTTTCCTGTGGTACAATGCTTATCCCGCTCAGGTTTTTATGGGCGATACAGGTAGTTTGACGCTAGGTGGAATTATTGGAGTTTTTGCTGTGCTTATCCATAAAGAAATGTTACTTCCTATTTTGTGCGGGGTATTTTTTGTTGAGGCTCTGTCTGTAATCATGCAGGTTACTTATTTTAAATATACAAAGAAAAAAACAGGTGTCGGGAAACGGATATTTAAGATGTCTCCTTTGCACCATCATTTTCAAAAAGCAGGTAATGCCGGTATTGATGCTCTTATTCAAAAACCGCTGATCCCGATTACAGAGCCAAAACTCGTTTCCCGATTTTGGCTTATTGGAATGATATTGGCGGTAATAGCAGTGGCAACGTTGAAAATGCGGTAAGAAACCCCTAAATCCCCTAAAGGGGACTCGGGAAGAACAACTTATTAAGATATTGGTATAAATAGATATGGAATACAACGCCATAAATACAAATAACTCACAATCAGCAAAGTCCCCTTTAGGGGATTTAGGGGTTGTTATTCTCGGCGGTGGCGAATCCGGTGTCGGTTCTGCCATTCTTGCTAAGACAAAAGGCTTCACTGTTTTTTTGTCCGATAGCGGTACGTTGAAAGACGAGCATCGGCAAACGCTCATCGATTACGGGATAGATTTTGAAGAAGGCGGGCATACTGAAGGAAAAATTCTATCTGCCAGTGAGGTAGTTAAAAGTCCGGGCATTCCGGATACTACTCCATTAGTACAGAAAATTCTTGCAAAAGGAATTCCTGTAATATCCGAAATTGAGTTTGCCGGAAGATATACCAATGCAAAAATGATTTGCATTACCGGTAGCAACGGTAAAACTACTGTAACAAGTCTTATTTATCACATTCTGAAGTCGGCAGGATTGAATGTAGGATTAGGCGGAAACATCGGAAAAAGCTTTGCACGGCAAGTGGCGGAAGAGAATTTCGATTACTATGTGTTGGAATTGAGCAGTTTTCAGTTGGAAGGTGTGTATGATTTCAAGGCGGATATAGCTGTGTTGATGAATATAACCCCCGACCACTTAGATAGATACGGCCACAAAATGCAGAATTACGTGGATGCGAAAATGCGGATTATCCGCAACCAGAAAATGGGCGATTCTTTTATTTACTGGGTTGACGATCCGGTCGTGACAAAGGAAATCGAGAAACTTAAACCGGCATCCGACCTGTATTCGTTTACTGAAAAAAATAATCATATGGCTACGGCTTATTCGGAGGATAATAAAATGTATATACAGACCAAAGACAGTGTTTTCAACATGGAACTGGAGCTGCTTGCGTTACAAGGAATGCACAATTTGTATAATTCCATGGCATCGGGGATTGTGGCTAAACTACTCGATATTTCCGACGAAAATTTGCGCTTGGCTCTCTCCGATTTTAAAGGTGTTCCGCATCGGCTTGAAAAAGTAGCATCGGTGCGTGGTGTGCAATATATAAATGACTCCAAGGCAACTAATGTAAATTCGTGCTGGTACGCCTTGCAAAGTATGCGCACAAATGTGGTACTTATCCTTGGCGGGACCGACAAAGGAAACGATTATACTGAAATTGAGGAACTGGTGAAACAAAAAGTACGTGCGCTTATATTTTTAGGAAAAGATAACAGCAAACTGCACAAATTTTTTGATGGAAAGGTGCCCAATATTGAGGATACAAGTTCGATGAAAGATGCTGTTGATGCAGCTTACAGATATGCTGAGAAAGGAGATACAGTCTTACTATCGCCCTGTTGCGCCAGTTTTGATTTGTTTAAAAACTACGAAGACCGGGGCGATCAGTTTAAGGAATGTGTGAGGAGATTGTGACATATACGGGATGACGGACGTCCAATGTTGTTACAGCATGGTTTTAACAACATGTCCGGGTTTTTTTAGTATGAAAAAGCAAATAAAAACTGTAAAAGCATGCTTGATAAAATAAAAAAAGTAATTGATCAGAATAATTTCCGGGAAGATATGGAAAACTCAAAATCCACTTTAGGGGAAATTGGGATGAAAATCTTCAAAGGCGATAAAGTCATTTGGCTGGTGTTTCTTATTTTGTGTGTGATTTCGCTGGTTGAGATTTTCAGCGCAACTAGCACCATCGTTTATAAGCAACAGAATCAATGGGGCCCTATTCTTCGTCACACCATGTTTTTGATTGGTGGAGTAGGGGTTATCGTCCTCATTCATAATATTCCGTACCGATATTTTTCGTCCCTTATTTTTGTGCTTATTGCTTCTATTATTTTGCTTCTGCTCACTCCTGTTATCGGAACCACAATAAATGGCGCCGAACGATGGATTTCAATATTTGGTTTCACCATTCAACCGTCTGAAATTGCCAAGATATCGTTAATGGGAACCATTGCATTTTTGCTTAGCAAACAAAACGGTATGAACGATGGCTTGCTTTTTAAGTGGATGATCGGGTTGATGATAGTCGTTTGCGGCATTATTGCAATGGATAACCTGTCAACAGCAGCGTTGCTTTTCGTGGTCAGCTTTTTGCTGATGTTTATCGGGAATGTAAAGTTGAGCAGATTGTTAAAGGTTGCCGGAACAGGGATTGCATTTATTATTTTGTTCGTTATCCTGCTGAAAGTGATTCCAACTGATTGGACGAATTCCGGTGCGTTGAGCCGTGTCGGGACCTGGCAAAATCGTATCGCGGAATTTGGCAGTCACAAAGAAGAATCCGAAGAAACGTACTATACCATTACTGACGAAAACTATCAGGTGGCGCACGCCAAAATAGCCATTGCCAACGGAGGTGTGCTGGGTGTGTTCCCAGGGAACAGTACCGAGCGCGATTTTCTTCCGCAAGCTTATTCCGATTTTATTTACGCCATCATCATTGAAGAATTGGGTTTAGCAGGAGGACTTTTTGTACTGCTACTCTATATCATTATACTTATTCGGGCGGGAATGATTGCCCGAAAAACTCAAAAACTTTTTCCGAAATTCCTTGTTCTTGGATCTGCTCTGATGTTGTCTATTCAGGCTTTTGTCAATATGGCGGTAGCCGTAAATCTTATTCCTGTAACGGGTCAGCCGTTACCGTTGATCAGTCGTGGAGGAACGTCAACACTGATTACATGTGCTTATTTTGGGTTGATTTTAAGTGCAGACAGATTTGGGATCGGGAAGAAAAAAGAGGAAGTATCAATAGACGAAACAGATAGGTCAGACGAGGAAAAAAGCGAGAACGTAGCTGTAGAAACTATCGATAAGCTGGAAGAAAAAATAGAGTTTGAAGTAATTCAGGTGTGAGTACCGAAAGAATCAGAGAATAAAGCTAACATAGAAGATAAAATCTAAACAAATATGAATCCGAAACCCGAAACTAAAAGTTCACACCCGCCAAAAGTCATTATCAGCGGCGGTGGTACCGGGGGGCATATATTCCCTGCAATTTCCATTGCTAACTCAATAAAGGAACGTTGGCCCGATGCTGAAATACTTTTTGTTGGAGCTGAAAATCGAATGGAAATGGAACGTGTGCCGGCAGCAGGATACAAAATAATTGGGTTGCCCGTTGCGGGTTTTGACAGGAAAAATATGCTGAAAAACGTTTCAGTAGCAATAAAATTATTGAAAAGCTTAGGAAAAGCCAGAAATATTATTAATTCTTTCAAACCCGATATCGCCGTAGGAGTTGGTGGTTACGCCAGCGGGCCAACACTTCGCGCAGCTGCTGCAAAAGGAATCCCAACCGTTTTGCAGGAGCAAAACTCGTATGCCGGAGTAACCAATAAGATGCTAGCTCAAAAAGCGGCCAAAATTTGTGTGGCTTACGAAGGGATGGAAAGGTTTTTTCCGAAAGAAAAGATCGTTCTCACTGGAAATCCTACACGACAGGATTTGGTCGTTTCCAAAGAAAACAGAGAAAAAGGCTATGCACATTTCGGATTAGATTCGGATAAGAAAACCATTTTGATGGTGGGTGGAAGTTTGGGCGCAAGAACACTTAACGACAGTATAGTTGAGTCTTTTCCGAAAATAGGAAAAACAGATAACGTGCAAATCATCTGGCAATGTGGAAAATATTATTTCAAAGAAATGTCCGATTTGCAGGTGCAAGGAAAAATCCCTAAAAATGTGTATTTGTTCGATTTCGTTTCACGAATGGATTATGCTTATTCTGTTGCTGACCTTGTGATTTCCCGTGCCGGAGCCGGCTCCATATCGGAGTTTTGCTTATTGGGAAAACCTGTCATCCTTGTTCCATCGCCCAATGTGGCTGAAGACCACCAAACACAAAACGCTACGGCGCTGGTGAAAAAAGATGCCGCCGTTATGGTTTCGGATGCTAATGCCAAAGCGTTGCTTTTCGACACCGCATTAAGGCTGGTTGACGATAACGAAAAACTAAAATCTTTAAGCGACAACATTACAAAATTAGCTCAAAAAGATTCGGCAAAACGGATAGTGGATGAAATCCAAAAGCTTTTGGCTATTAGCGGTTAGCTATTTATTGCCTTTAATTATGAATTGTGCATTATGAATTATAAATTCTTTTATTTCATCGGTATCGGCGGCATCGGAATGTCCAACCTTGCCCGATATTTCATGTCGCAAGGTAAATCGGTTGCAGGATACGATCGCGTGGAAACGCCGCTTACCAAAGCACTGGTTGCTGAAGGAGCACAAATCCATTACGAGGATTATACAAAACTTATACCTGCTGAATTTCTGGATAAAGAAAAAACTCTTGTCGTTTATACTCCTGCCATTCCGGCATTGCACAGCGAGTTGAGATACTTTCGTGAAAATAGTTTCACGATGATGAAACGCGCGCAAGTCTTGGGGCAAATTACCAAAACAAGTGATGCTGTTTGTGTAGCAGGAACACACGGAAAAACAACCGTTTCTAGTATGATCGCCCATTTATTGAGGCAATCGACAATAGATTGCAACGCTTTTTTGGGAGGAATCCTGAAGAATTATGGTACCAACCTGCTGTTATCGGATAAAAGTAACATTACTGTTGCCGAAGCTGATGAGTATGATCGTTCTTTTCACTGGTTGCATCCTTGGATTGCAGTTATTACTTCAGCTGATCCAGATCATCTGGATATCTACGGAACACCCGAAGCGTATCGCGAAAGTTTTGAACATTTCACATCGCTTATTCGTAAGAATGGGTATTTGATTTTGAAGAAAAACGTACTGGTAACACCAAAAATTGATGAATCGGTGAAAGTTTTCACGTATTCCGAATCGGAAGGGGATTTTCACGCTGAAAATATCAGAATTGGTGGAGGAGAAATTATTTTTGATTTTGTTTCACCCGATATCCGGATTTCCGATATTCAGTTGGGCGTACCCGTGAAAGTAAATATCGAAAATGCTGTGGCGGCGATAGCCGCAGCTACGCTGAGTGGGGTTAAACCCGATGAAATTCGTGCGGCAATGAAAACCTTTGGCGGAGCTAAACGTCGTTTCGATTTTCAGTTGAAAACTCCTGAAATAGTTTTTATTGACGATTACGCACATCATCCAAATGAGTTAACGGCATCTATTCAATCAATAAAACAATTATATCCAGATAAGAAAGTAACCGGTGTTTTTCAACCGCATCTTTACACGCGTACGCGTGACTTTGTCGATGAATTTGCTCAAAGCTTGTCGTTGTTGGACGATGTGATTTTGCTGGATATTTATCCGGCACGAGAAGAACCCATACCTGGCATCACGTCCGAAGTTGTTTTCAATAAAATCACATCGAAAGAAAAAAAATTGCTGAAAAAATCGGAATTACTCGACTTTTTAAAAGACAAAGAGCTGGACGTTTTGGTTACGTTAGGTGCAGGTGATATTGAACATATATTACCTGAAATTAAACAGTTATTAGAAAAAAGATTTACCTGAAAATAAATCCGATACAATTTGTATCTTTGCGTAAATGAAAAAGTTTCTCATCATATTGGCATCGCTTGCGATAATTGGATATCTTATTTTTTCGGCTATTTACTTTAATGATTCATCTAAAAACGAGGTGTGCAACAAATTTGAGGTTATTGTAAAAGATAGTACGCACACTCAGTTTATACATCAAAAAGACATTGAAGATTTATTGAAAAGAAAAAAAGTATATCCGGTGGGTAAAACAATGAGCGAGATAAATACGTTGGAAATTTTGGATACGATACTCACTAATAAATTGGTCAAATCTGCTGAAGTTTATACTGCACAAAACGGATTAGTGGTTGCCAATATTTATCAGCGTGAACCTGTTTTGCGGGTTATTTCCGATACAAAAGGAAGTTTTTATATCGATAATAATCGTGAGAGAATGCCTATTTCATCGAACTTCACCGTGTATGTTCCCATAGCCACCGGAGCTATCGATGAAGAATATGCGAAGAACGAACTGTATGACTTTGCTGAATTTCTGAACGATAATTCCGATTGGAACGCATGGATAGATCAAATTGTAGTGAAGCCCAACAAAGATGTGGATTTAATTCCTCGCGCCGGAGATTTCAGGATCGCATTCGGAAAATTAGATAATTATTCCGAAAAACTTGACAAGTTTGCCTTATTCATCGAAAAAGGGTTGAATGTGGTGGGCTGGAACAGGTATTCGGAAATAAATTTGAAATACGACAACCAGGTAGTTTGTACCAAAAAATAGTCGAATTATGGATTTATTGCCTTAACTTCAAACTTTGAACTTTAAACGTAAATATATATGACTCAATCAGGATTTATAGCTGCCATCGATTTGGGAACTTCCAAAATTACCGGTGTTATCGGACGTAAAAACGAAAGTAACGTCATTTCAGTTTTGGAATGCGAGTCTTTACCGTCGGAAAACAGCATTCGCCGTGGAACAGTTTATAATATTGACAAGGCCAGTTCAATTGTACGAAAACTGATCAGTTTGCTGGAAAACGCATCGGGTAAGAAAATCGGAAAAGTTTATGTTTCGCTGGGAGGTCAATCTGTTCATACGGAAGTGGTCAGAGAAATGAAACAGCTTTCTTCATCCGGTATCGTTACAGAAAGTGTTGTGGAACAGCTTCGTACTGCTATCGACAAATATAAGCCCGATTTTAAGCGAAAATATGCTATTGGTGATGTTGAATATTTTCTGGACGACAAACCCGAAAAAAATCCGGTTGGTGTAACCTGCTCTACGGTTGAAGCTGAATATCATATTGTGGTTGGTCGCCCAAATTTGGCAACAAACATCGAAAAAACAATCACTGAAAAAGCTCAGTTACCAATCGCTGATTATATTGTTGCCCCACTTGCAACAGCTGCTGCAGTCTTAACCAATGAGGAAAAAGAGTTGGGCTGCGCATTAATAGATTTTGGAGCCGGAACTACCACTGTGTCTATTTATAAAGGAGGCATCCTGCGTCGAATGGTGACGATACCTTTTGGCGGAAGAAATATAACAAAAGATATTGCCGAGCTTAACTTCGTGGAGAATGAAGCCGAGCAGTACAAAACTAAATTCGGCAAAGCCAAGGAAGGAAATGAAAATTCTATATTTTCATCGCCATTTTCGTCTAAACCTGATATTGATCTGGTAGAACTAAACAAAGTTATCGTGATGCGTCTCGATGAAATTACGGCCAACATCAAAGAACAGGTCAAACTTTCGGGATATCAGGAACAGCTTGGTGCAGGGCTCATTATCACGGGCGGAGCATCGCAGCTGAAAAATCTGGAATCATACCTTAATCAGAAACTCGATTTACCGGTTCGTAAAGCATCTTCACGGAAAACTCTTGTAAACAATACCCCCGAATATGCCAACGACCCTGCTCTGACAACAGCGTTGGGAATGCTTTTACTTGCCGGTGAAAATTGTGAAAAGATAGATGAGGATTACGATGATGAAGAACAAGTGGATCAAAAGTCAAGGGGGTCGGTTTGGAGTAATTTCTTTGGAGAGAAAGAAAATAAAGTTAAAGAGCATAAAGAGAAAGAGAGAAAGCCCAAAAAAGAAAAAACTATCAACATCGGAGGAAAAATGAAAGATATGTTTTCTTCAATGTTCGAAGAGGACGATGATCAGTAAACAAAATTATTCTAAGATATGAATATCGATATATTAGATTTTCAAATAGAGAGTCGCACAGAGGCAATCATAAAAGTTATTGGTGTGGGTGGCGGAGGTGGAAATGCCGTAAACCACATGTTCAAAGAGGGTATTCACGACGTTTCTTTTGCACTTTGCAATACCGATAATCAGGCGTTGTTGAGTTCACCCGTACCTGTAAAAGTACAATTGGGTGAACATACAACCGGTGGTTTGGGTGCAGGAAACAAACCCGAAGTGGCGCAGCGGGCTGCAGAAGAGAGCATCGATCTTATTCAGGACTTGCTAAGCGACGGTACCCGTATGGCTTTCATAACTGCAGGAATGGGTGGTGGAACCGGAACAGGAGCTGCTCCCGTTGTGGCGCGCATAGCTAAAGATATGGGAATTCTCACGGTGGGAATCGTTACTATTCCTTTCGTTTTTGAGGGTACACGCAAGATCGTGCAGGCCTTGAAAGGTGTCGAGGAAATTGCCCAAAATGTGGACGCATTACTTGTGATCAACAACGAGCGTTTACGTGACATTTACCATGATCTTACCATGCTCAACGCATTTGCCCGTGCAGATGATACTCTGGCAACAGCAGCCAAGAGCATCGCGGAAATTATCACTATTCACGGACACGTGAATCTTGACTTTGCAGATGTGAATACGACACTAAAAGATGGCGGAGTAGCCATTATGAGTCGTGGAATAGGAACCGGAAAAAACAGGGTGAATGATGCTATCGAAGACGCTATCAATTCGCCGTTGCTTAACAATAATGATGTTTTCAGCGCGAAAAAAATTCTAATCAACATCTCGTTTGGAGAAGAAAATCCGTTGATGATGGAGGAAATGAACGCGTTACACGATTTCATGGCCAAGTTCAACCGCGAAATAGAGGTTATTTGGGGTGCTGCTGTAGAAGAGGATCTGGATGAGAAAGTGAAAGTAACATTGCTGGCAACCGGATTCACTATCATGGATGTTCCGGGGATTAAGGATCAGCAGATTGCTCAGACTAAAGCAGAGGAACTGGAAAGAAAGATCAAAGAAGACCAGCGGCGGCATGAAGAGGAAGAAGAACAGAAACTTATCGATAAGTATTATGGGGCATCGGGGTTGAAAATGTTGTCTTCCAACAATTACAACTTCGAACCGTTTATTCTTACTATGGATGAACTGGATGACGACAAAGTGCTGGAAGCACTTGAAAAAACGCCGGTTTTTAAACGCGATCGCGATTTCAATCCACGACTGTTTAAAACAGAAAGCCGTTCTTCAGGTTCGTTATTTGATTGAGACCCCAACTCCCTAAAGAGGGCTTCAGAAATAGCAATTTTTAAAATAAAATATTTACTGCCTATCAAGTCTTCTCTTAAGGGGGAGATTTTGAGTGGTTTAAACATAAAACGTAAAATATTATGAACTTATTTGATACAATCAGCGACGAGATAAAAAAAGCGATGTTAGCCAAAGATAAAGTGCGCCTGGAAGCATTGCGTGGTGTAAAAAAAGAATTTCTGGAAGCCAAAACCGCCAAAGGAGCACACGATGAACTTTCGGATGAGACGGCAACCGCAATTCTTCAAAAAATGGTGAAACAACGTAAAGACAGTGCCGAAATCTATACCACGCAAGGTCGTGCCGACCTGGCGGCTGACGAAATTGCACAATTAAAAGTCATTCAGGAATTTCTTCCTGCGCAACTTTCACCCGAGGAGTTAGAATCAGCTATTAAGTCGATTATTGCCGAAGCCGGTGCAACATCTATGAAAGATATGGGGAAAGTAATGGGTGTTGCCACCAAACAACTTGCCGGAAAGGCCGAAGGCCGGGCTGTTTCGGAAATGGTGAAGAAGTTATTGAGCTAAAAATCTTTTAATTATATTCCTTATGAGATATCTATTATCATTAGTAGCGTTGTTTATTGTACTCAACGCCCAAGCACAGAACCTCTCTTTTAAGATGGAAGAGCTTTCTGCTCCTGAATTTATTACAGCAGTTGAGAAAAGTTCAAAAACCATTATCCTGCCCATCGGTGTTTTCGAGAAACACGGCCCACACATGCCGCTCGGAACCGATTTATACACGGCAAGAGAAATAGCGCTTCGCGCTGCAGAAAAAGAATATACGGTGGTTTTTCCGTGGTATTATTTCAGTCAGATCAACGAGGCTCGTCACCAGCCGGGAACAATTGCCTATTCTCCCGAGATTATCTGGAAAGTACTTCAGGAAACCCTTGATGAACTTAGCCGGAACGGCTTTAAGAAAATTATCATCATTAACGGGCATGGTGGTAACAGCGCTTTCCTGAATTATTTCGGGATGGCGCAATTATCGGAGAAAAGAGATTATGCACTTTACTGGTTTCAACCGTCCTATGACCCCGAAGTAATCAAGAAAGCGGAAGCGTTAACCCAACACGATCGTTACGATCAGCACGCCGGAAATCGTGAAACATCGATGGTGGAAGCCATTGTTCCCGATTTGGTTCATCCCGAAAAGGCCGGTCAGCAATCCGGTGTGGATTTGGATAGAATGAAAAATCTTCCAAATGTTTACAGTGGAATCTGGTGGTATGCCAGCTATCCCAACCATTATTCAGGTGATGGAACAAAAGCTAATGCTAAAGCAGGTGAACTTATTTTAAACAGTGTGGTGGAGCAATTCGTGAAAGGTATTCAAAATATCAAGGCAGATAAAAACGTACCCGAATTGCAAAATCAGTTCTTCAAAGAAGCCGAAAATCCACTTGACACTAAACAATAAAACAGAAAAGCGATTTTTCATATCGCTTAAAATACTCACGAGGCGACTCCGGGTCACTCGTGAATAATAAAAAAACGGAGTGAACTTTAAATCACTCCGTTAAGTTTTAAAACCCAAACTCATCAATTACCACTTCTTCCACTTCTTCTTGCTCAATTTCAATAATATTGTGAGCGGTAAGCCCTTCAACATAAATGGATTTGTATGGAATAGCCGGACATACGTACTCACAGCCGCCGCAACCTACGCAAATTTCAGGCTCGATTTCCGGAATAGTGAGCGCACCTTTATAAGGAACCATGCGGACGGCTTGTGTGGGACAATGTTCGGAACAAGCTCCACAACTGGTTTCATCGTAATACACGATGCAGTTTTCGATAATGAAATTCACCCTTCCCATCTGTGTGTGGTGCTTTTCTTCCTGAGTAAGCTTTACCAGTGCATCTGTCGGACAAACGTCGCAGCAAACAGTACAATCGTAGTTGCAAAAGCCGTGATCGAAATAAAGTTTAGGCTGCATCATTCCACCCAAACCGTATTCCAGAAATGCAGGTTTTATAACGTGCGACGGACATTTACTCACGCAAAGATGACACGAAATGCATTTCTCGCGAAAATGATCGAAGTTAAGTGCTCCTGGAGGAGCAATCGGAGTTTTTCGTTTCAATTCGCGTTTAGGTAATAACGGTTCAGCAGCGGTTTGAGCAAGCAGTTGCCCTGCTGCTATGCTTGTGATTAAAGTAGCTGACAGGAAACGACGTTTTGATTCATCTATCGGTTTATCTTCTTTAACGTAAGAAAAAACCGGAGCCGGTTCAACTGCTTTTTTCTTCTTCGTGCCAATAAGCGTATATTTCATCGCATCGCGATTGCAAACTTCAATACAGTTGAAGCAGGTCACGCATCGGTTATGATCAACGATTTTGTTTTTCGAGTCGATACAAGATGCTTTGCATTTCATCGTGCACAACCCACACATGTTGCACTTGTCATCCACAAACTGAATCTTGAAAAGCGAAAATCTGCTCAAAAATCCAAGGGTAGTGCCCACCGGGCAAATGGTGTTGCAGTAGGTCCTTCCGTTTTTCCACGCTAAAAAGCCGATAACAAGCAGCGTGATTAAAGCAATAATTATCGAAGATACTCCCAGCGAATATATACCGACTTTGTATAAACTGTAATTATTGAACGATGTAAAAATGACTTCCAATAAATTGTTTCCGGCCAGATAAGCAGGGCGGAAAATGTGTGTTACCAGTCTTCCGTAAGCACCATAGGGATCAAGTAAACCGACCAAAAACGAGAATCCAAACAAGAAAGCAACAAGTGTAGCACCCAGCACGCTCCATCGAAGAACAGTTTTTGCTTTGCTGTAAGTGTATCTTTTCTTCTTCTTAAGTATCTTTTTGGAAAACCAGGCAACGATGTCCTGATAAATTCCCATGGGGCAGATAGATGAACAATACACCCGGCCGAAAATAACGGTTAGTACTACCAATGCTACAAGAATCACAATATTAAGTGCAAGCAGCGCAGGGATAAACTGTATCTCAGTTAAGACATTGAAACTTTCAGGCAAAATATTGGCAAAGTCCAGAAAGTAAAAAGTAATCAAAGAGAAAAGAATTATGGATACGGTTATCCGAATTTTTTTTAACATGATTTTCAGATAATAATCTTGTAGAGACTAGATTTATCATGTCTCCACAATAAGTTCAACTCTAAGCTAATGGCTAACTGCGAATAGCTAAATTCTAAATTCTAACTCGCCTGATATTCAGTTTATCCAAATTCATAGTTCCAAGACCCAGTTCCTGCCCTTTTGCCAAATGGCCTACTTTATTCAGTGGCATTTCTCTGGCCTGGTTAAAGAAGTTAGCCGCAGCTGTGTCAACTGCAACTATATCCTGAGAAATAAAAAGTCCTTTCGATAATACCACATCGGCATCCGATCTTCCTCTTGGTCCGCTAGTTTTCATAAGTCTGTAGGCATCTACTACGTTTAGAACCGGACGTTTAGCGTATGTACAAACATCAGCAATACATTGCTGTAAATCATTGGCATGGAAGAATCCTCTGTCCCAAACAATTCCCATATAGTTTTTCATGGAAATAGTCAACTGTGCACCACCATGATTTTTAAGGATCGGTACATTGATCCATTTATCGGAATCAACAATGGCCTGATGTATCTTGGCTTCTTTCAGGCTTCTGCCTTTAGGTAACGATACGGTTTTATAATACGATTCCTGATGTGCGGGAACTACTTTTGCACCGGCAGCTTTAGCGGCTGCTTCAATTCCGCTGTTTGCATAGCATTTGCGCCAGTCATCGCACGTGTGGTCGAAAACAGTTACTTCACGTGCACCTGCGTCGAAACATTGTTTGATGATTTCCGTCACCAGTTTTGGATTGGTATTAGCAGCCAATTCAGGAGTTTTATCCCATCCGATATTCGGTTTTACACACACTTTGTCGCCTTTGCTTATGAAGTTTTTCATTCCTCCCAATTCGGCAATAGCTTTACGGAACATAGCTTCGGGCTCACCACCCAATACGGCAACCATGTCGTACTTTGCTGCAGCATTTGTAGTTTGAAACGATTGTGTGAGAACGCTCATCGCATCAGCATCTTTAATGGTAGTGACAGCTGCACCGGTTAAGGCAACAGCCTTTAAAAAATTTCGTCTGTCCATAATGTTTTTAATTTGTTTTTAGTTCTGTAATTTTAAAAATGTAATTGGACTCCACCGAAGATAGTAGTTTTCGGCATCGGATATCCCGCGTTTATTTCGTATTCCTGTCCAAGCAAATTTTCACCTTTTAAAAAAAGATTTAACCAATCAAGCGCCCGATAATTTACACGGGCGTTCCAAAGAACAAAGTTCTCCTTAACCGGCTCTGGTCTTACAGCTTTATACAAGCCACCAATGTACTGAATTCCGGTAGAGAAATTCCATTTATCTTTCGTATAACTGCCACTCACGTAAAGTTTGTGTTCAGGAGCGGCCAATATTTTGTATGTCATGTTCAGCAAACTGTAATTTGCCGAAAAACGTAATTCGCGTGAAGCCTGAAACGATGAACTTATCTCGAATCCTTTGTTTTCTACTTCGCCGGAATTAATGTTCAGTGGTTTACCTTCAACCATTGCCACCTGTATCATATTGTCACCCTTAATGTAGAACAGATTCAAACCCAGGTTCAATCTGTTTTCGAGCAACGATTGCATCAATGAAATTTCGTAGTTCATTAATCGTTCCGGTTGCAAATCTGGATTTTGTGGCGGAAACATATACATTTCGCGGATGGTAGGATTTCGGAAACCCTTGCTGACAATAGCTTTCACAACCGTTGAAGCGGATGGTGTAAAACTCAATCCGAATTGCGGAATCCATTCAGAACCGTTCTTTTCGTGATTATCAAGTCTTATTCCTGCATTCAATGTCAATTTGTTTTCAAGCAAACTCTGCTGGGTATTGAAATAGCCTGCTATGTTGTTAAAATGCACATCTGCCAGTTGAACGTTTTTGGTTTCATCGGGAAATTTGTTCCAGGCTGTACCTCCAAATCGTTGATAATCCAGACCGATAGTCGTTTTATTCCCATAGAAAAGAGCGTAGGACTGGTAGATTGAAGCGCCTAACATTTGGTCGTTTGAATGAAATCGAGATAAGTTGAGCACTGTACCGGATTCGCTAGCTTTATACCCATCGTTGATTTTATGCGTTCCGAAATTGTAGAAAAATTTTATGGCTCCTGCCGTACTTTCATATTCATTTTCAAGGGCAAAAGATGTCATTCCACGGGTAACGTCGGCATCGTTATCAATAATGGGAGCAGAAATAGCGCCGGGATTAGAAGCTTTTGTGTTCGTCAAATTAAGATCGATAAAACTCGTCCAGTTATCAGAAAAGTCATATCCGAATTTTCCGTAGCCATTTATCTGCTCAAAATCCATATCTTTCCGATGTCCGTCGGAACGGTTATATCCAATATTCCCGTTGATGTGTACTTTGTCTTTTCTCCATCCGCTCGATGCTTCTGCACTAAATGTATTGTAACTTCCGTACATTAATTGTGCTGCATTGTGCAGCCCGTTTCGACGTTGTTTTTTGGTAATAATATTGATTACACCGCCCATTGCGTTTGAACCATAAAGCACCGATGCCGGGCCACGAACAACTTCTACGCGTTCGGTCATCATCGACTGATAACTGTCGGCAAGAGGATGTCCCATTAATCCCATATATTGCGGATGTCCGTCAATCAGGATCAGCACTCCCGATGTAGGGGAACCTCCAATTCCACGAATACTCATCCCTCCGGCTGCGCCGTTTGCAACTCCGTAACCCATCACACCACGTTGCGTGATGAAAAGTCCGGGAACTTCTTCCGTAAGCAAGGGTAGGAGAGAAGGTTCCAAACGGGTTTGTATCTGACGTTCACCCACAATGGAAATACTCATCGGGACGTTTCTCAGATTTACTTTCGGCATCGTACCGGTAACGATAACTTCATCCAGGCGGATAGAATCGTTAATTTGCGGTGGATTGTTTTCATCAGCGTATATAGCTGAAAAGACGAATAAAAAAGGACAAAGGAAAATAATTAATTTTTTCATACTATCCACGGAAATTTAAAACAATCCTCGTTGTAAAGTGCATAATCGGCCTTTCCGTTTACTGCAAAAGTTTTTATTTGTTTAGCACCTTGTAAAAGATCGATGGCGAAATTTACAGTCGCCCCTGTTTTTACGCGATCTTCCACCAACAGAATGGTTTTATTCTTAAATTCAAAATCGACAGGCGAAACAAGTTTTGGGCTGTCGTATTTAGGTTTCTGTTGCGGATCGCGCAGATTTATTTTCAATAACTGAATCTCGGTATTTAACCGTTGATTCAGAATAGCAGCAGGTATAATTCCACCGTTGGCAATGGCTACTATTATGTCAAAAGTTTCGTGAAATTCAATCTCACGAAACCTTTGCATTACATCTTCAAATGACTTACTGTTCATCGTAATTCGGTAGTAATTCAGTTGATATTCGATAGTAATTCGGTTGTTTCGTTGAACGATTCAATGCCGCGATGAATTACGCGAAGCAAATCACTATGGAATTACCATTGAATTATCAATTGTTTCAAACTTTTGCCAGCGCTTTCAGTACAAAATATCCGGCAACTAATTGAATCAGCATACCGGGAAGTCCAATACGGAAATCCTGAACGGCCGTGAAAAAGCTCTGAGTCATAACCCATTCAATGCCTGTGCCAATTACTTGATAGGCAATAATTGCCAATAAGATTCCTAAGAAAGAAACTTTACCAAAATGTTTTGCAACTGCTGCGGCAGCAATTGCCAAAATCACCGATTTGATTATAATCGCCGGAAGCATTGCGGAAGGCGGCATTCCGAATAACAGATTGTTGGCTAAAGGCGAAAGTACAGCCGTTAGCAAACCCACGTGAATGCCATATTTATAAGCGGCAATTAATGTGAAGAAATAAATGGGCAAAAGAATTAATCCGCCTTGCGGAACCAAGTGTGCTAACTGTGGTAGAAGCAAGTTACCTAACACAAACAGTGCAGCAAACAAATACGTTTTAGTGTTTGCTAAATTAAGTGAATAAAGTTTTACTGTTGTTGACATAGTTTGATAGTTTTATGATTGGATATTATTTTAGTTTTAAAGTTCTGTATTAAAATGCAACATAAGTTACAAAAATACTTATAATCTTGTCAATTATCTGTTTTTTTAGTTATTTTTTGCCTTAAAAAAAGTGAAAATGAGATGCCTCTATGACAATTGGTATATTATTTAAATATCATCGGTAAAAATTCTGATAGATAAATCCTCCAGTTACGCCACGTATGTCCTCCTTCCGATTCACGGTACACGTACTTAAAATTCATCTTATCCAGTTTGTCTCGATATTCCACGTTAGCCTTATATAGAAAATCCTCTTTTCCGATGCCGATCCAGTAAAGTTTATAGCCGTTTAGCTTCTGTTTTAAAAGTGTTGCGTCTATATTTTCATATACTTTTGACTTTACGTTTTCGTTAGGCATAATAGCTGCCGAAAATAGACCAATATAATCGAAAGTGTTGGCATAGTAGCGTGAAATATGGAACGAATGGTAACCGCCCATCGAAAGTCCGGCAATGGCACGTCCGGATTTATTTTTTATAGTGCGATAATTTTTATCAATAAAGTTAATGATATCGATGAAAGTTTCTTCATATTTACCATCCATGGTATGAGGTAATTGAAATTGCGGTTTGTAAAAGCCAAGATTAGATTCGCCCGGCGCAGCTTCCTGAGCTACGTTTCCGTTTGGCATAACAATAATCATTGGTTTAGCTTTGCCTTCGGCAATCAAATTATCGATAATTTGTGTAGCACGGCCCAGCGTTGCCCATGCTTCTTCATCTCCACCCATTCCGTGCAAAAGGTACAAAACAGGGTAGGAGGTATTACTGTTTTCGTATCCGGGAGGAGTGTAAATAGTAATTCTTCTTTCCATTTCATTACCGGGAGATTCATACCACCTTTTTGCTACCGTTCCATGCGAAACGCTGTTCACTTTGTAAACATCGGCTTGTCCCCCGCCAATCAACAAAACATTCAATGTACTTGCCACATCACGACGGTAATACACGTTATTGGGATCGTTCATCTGCAATCCATTCACGTTGAACGCGTACGTGTATAATTCCGAAGGAAGAGGTTGTGTTGTAAATGACCAAACACCATCAGCGTCTTTTGTCATTTTTTCACTTCCTTGCGCCCATCCCTTGGGCGGAAGGAAATCTCCGGTTACCGATACACTGTCAGCGTTGGGAGCGAGTAAACGGAACGTAACGGAATTATCGGCGTGAATTTCAGGGGAAACGATCTCTCTTCGTTGGCCAAAACCAAGATTTTCCTGAGCCTGTATCGCGATGCTTGTGAATAGTACAAGCAAGGCAAAAAAGATTTTTTTATACATATTTGTTATGGTTTATAATTTACATTTTACAAAAATAGTTTTTATTATAAGATGTAGGGTGTAAAGCGTGATAATATCGATAAACGTCATTTTTATGTCGATGAAATAGGTTGAAAAAAGTAGAGACGTTGCATGCAACGTCTCTACAATAAGTATGAAAAACCGGGAATTCTATTTTAATGGTTTTACCCGTATATTTCTGAATTTCACTTCTGAACCATGTCCCAGAAATCCGATGTGTCCGGTTTTGTTCAGTAATCCGGGGTGGTCTTTTCCGTCAATCGTGCCGTTTTTAGACGCTTCACGAATGTTGCCGTCAAGAATGGTTGTTCCGTTGAGGATAACTTTTATGTTATCGCCATCGGCAACCACCTCCTGATAATTCCACTCGCCGTTGGGTTTCAAATAACCGCGTTTAGCGGGAATTACGCCATAAACAGAGCCGTGGTATTGATAGATCTGAAGATCCTTGTAGATTGGCGCGTCATTGTCGAGGATTTGCAACTCCATACCTCCGTAAGCGGCATCACCTTCCAGAGGAGTGCGAATACCTAAGCCGTTGTTAGCACCGGAAGTAAGCATAAACTCAAAGCGGAAAATAAAATTGTCGAATTGTTCTTTGGTGTAAAGATTTCCACCAAAACTTTGGCTGGGATACAACACGATATTTCCGCTTTCAACCACGTAGTCTTTTTTGTTCCCTGTCCATTCGTTCAGATTAGTTCCGTCGAAGAGAATTTTGAATCCTTCTTTTTGCTCATCTGCCGATAGTTTAAATGGTTCCGGACGTTCGATTTCTTTGATAAAGATATCGCGATAGGCCACCTTACTTCCGTGCGCCTGTAATTCAATTTGTTCCGTCGGGAAAATAGGTTGATTCCTGTCCCAGTAATTTTCCAACACAACATTATCGGTAACCAATTCATCGTTGAGCCAAACCGATACGCGTTCGCCAATCATCTTGATGCGGAACGTATTCCATTCGCCCACTTTTTGGTCGGCGAGTTTTAACGGCTTACTCGGATTTTGCTGATTGTTGTACAATCCGCCGGAACCAACTTGCGCGCCAACGTTTACACGGGCGGTGTCCCACATTTGTACCTGCGGTGTGCCGCGAAGATAAATGCCGGCATCGGGTTCGGGACCGGGATAAAGTTTCCAGTCAACCAACATTTCGAAATCGCCGTATTGTTTGTTGGTGCAAAGGTTGTCGTATCCTTTGCCGTCGAAAACGATTAATCCGTCTTCCACTTTCCAATCCATTGCCATTTGTTTATCGGCTTTTACTTGTGTAGCAGCGAGTTCTTTCGTAGTCATTTTGGCGCGTTTGATCGGGTTTTCTACCAATCCTTTCCA
>DCEG01000037.1:0-4556 GCA_002316835.1 Bacteroidales bacterium UBA1035
AACGTAAAATTTACGTACAAATATATAATATTCGTCAATACAAAATTTATAATATTCTGCAACCAGAATATGCATTATTGAGCTTAAGTGGTATATCTATTTAATATAATGATATTTATGTAATTTATTTTATATGAAAATATTTTGTGTTTGCGAATGTTTTACTATTTTTGCAAAAAACACAAAGAAGATGAATGTCGAAAAGTTTTTGCTTGAATTTGGGAAAAAACTAATGATTCAGCGGTATAGTCAAAACTCAATTAAAAATTATAAGAGTGCCTTGAAAAGTTTTTTGGTAATTGCAGCCAAGAAATATACTCATCCTAATGAATTAACTGAAAAAGAAGTCGAGAAATATATTTTTTGGAAAATTGAAAAACACAAAATCAGCCATTCACATCAACGAATGATAGTGGCATCTATAGATAAGTTTTACCAATCGGTAATTGGTGTTGAGCTAAAAATAAGATACTTGTATCCTTCTCGTCCTAAAAATGCATTACCCAAATGTTTAAGCCCAAACGATGTGAGAAAAATGTTTGATGCGGTACAGAACATCAAGCACAGATGTGTTATCAAGTTACTCTATGGATGTGGTTTGCGGCTAAGTGAGTTGTTGAACTTGAAAATTTCGGACATCGATTCCGATAGTATGATTGTTTATATTCGAAATGCAAAAGGAAACAAAGACCGGATTGTAATGCTATCTGCATCTCTGCTTGAGGAACTGAGGGAATATTTTATAAAATACAAACCCTCGTACTATCTTTTTGAAGGGCAGAAAGGCGAACGGTATTCTGAAAAAAGTGTTCAAAATATCGTGAAAAACACCGCCCTAAAAGCCGGAATTATAAAGCCCGTTACGCCGCATGTTCTACGCCACAGTTTTGCCACGCATCTTCTCGAAAATGGAACGGATGTAAGATACATTCAGCAGCTTATGGGGCATCAATCTATCAAGACTACCGAAATTTATACCCATATTACCGATATATCCAAATCAAAAATAAAAAGCCCATTGGATTTACTTTGATTTCATAAAAAAGTTTGTCCAACTCCCAACTCCAAAACTCCTAATTTCTTTCATTATATTTGCAGCCTGAGAGGGGAAGAGTAAAGAGTCAAGAACAAAGAACTCAAACCCCAAACCTCATAACACAAAAAAATATATCTGACGACAAAATAGGTATTATCGGTTTAAACAGTTCGGGGAAAATACCATGCTTCAACATGCATGTTGGTAGGATGAGCTAAATTAATAAATACAATTATCAACCAGAAAAAAGGAGGAATTCCTATGATCCGTATCCCTTTTGAGGATGTGCGTCTTGAATTCAGGCGTGTGTTGCTGACCCGCGATTGCCCGGCGGAAAAAGCAGACAAAGTATCCTACGAAATGGCCCGAAACTCGCTGGAAGGAGTCTATACCCACGGCGTGAATCGCTTTGCGCGCTTGATCCGCAACATCGACGAAGGCATCGTCCGGGTGGATGTCATGCCTACCGTAGTGAACGCTTTTGGCGCCATCGAAAACTGCGACGGACATCTGGGCCTGGGGATTGTAAACGCATCCTGGGCTATGGACCGCAGCATCCAACTGGCCGGCCAGCACGGTATTGGCCTGGTTGCCCTGCGTAACACCAACCATTGGCTGCGCGCTGCTACATACGGATACCAGGCGGTGGAGGCCGGAATGGCGGCCATTTGCTTTGGCAATACGATGCCCAATATGCCTGCATGGGGCGCGGTTGATTCCCGCATCGGCAACAATCCCGTTACGCTGGCATTCCCCGGGCCCCGTGGAGCAGTTATTGTGGATATGGCGATGTCTCAGTTTTCCTACGGTGCTTTGGAGTCAGCGTTGCTCGATGGAAAACAAATGCCGGTGGATGCCGGTTTTGACATACAGGGTCGGTTGACTCGCGATCCGGCACAGGTCATTGCTTCCCGCCGCCCCTTGCCGGCCGGGTACTGGAAAGGATCCGGACTCTCCTTCCTGCTGGATGTGTTTGCGTCCTGCATATCGCTGGGCAATTCGGTCTGTGCCATCGGACGCCTGCCGGGCGATGAACATGGACTGTCGCAGGTTTTTATAGCTGTCCATTATCGAAGTATTGCGCCGGAAAAAGAAGCGGACGCCATTTTAGAAGACTCTTTGGAGGATTTGCTCCGGTCTGAAAAAGATAAAAGCACGGATCGCATTACCTGGCCGGGGCTGCGCGCGATAGAAACGCGGGAAAAGAATCTCGCGCAGGGCATTCCCGTGGACGAACGCGTCTGGACGGAAATCAGAGCGCTGGGATAAGAATTATCGTTGCCTCAGATTCTTTCGCCGGCAATTGAAAGCCGATGTCGCTTAATTACGACCCGCTTGCGAAGCATACATCCTGTCACACACCGATATCCCAGCGTCTGAAATAGAGTCCCTGCCTTACAATGGGCAGCGTTTTAAATTCAATTTCTTCAAGCTGAGCCAGACTGAGCGGACTGAATTCGGATGCTATATGCACATTCTCTTCAAGTTGTTCAATATTATCGACACCTATTATTGATGTACTAACCGGCAAGCTCATGTTATACGTCAGCGCTTCTTTTATGGAAATTGTGCCGGGTTTTGGCGTGCGCGAGCGGGCATCAGTTTGCTGGTCGAGCGGTGGCGGCGTCCAGCTCGACAACATGCGGCTGCGCGTAGTAACTTTCATCCCGATAATAGCAATACCTTGCTTTTGCGCTTCGGGTAAAAGATAATTTTTGAAGCTCAGATAATGCACATCGGCGGCATTTAATGCCATAAGTATGGAGTCGAAAGGATAACGCTTTATGGCGTCGAGCAAAACTATGGGTTCATAATGCCCTGTAATGCCGATATTGCGTACTATGCCTTCGGATTTGGCTTTTTCGAGCGCCTTAATTGCACCGTCGGAAGCGAAAATTTTGTCCAGGTCTTCCTGTCGTTGTACGTTGTGCAATTGCCATGTATCAATATGATCGGTCTGCAGGTTTTTCAGGCTTTCTTCCAGTAACCGCATCGAACCGTCGTAGGACCTGTCGTGGGTTTTGGTAGCAAGCCACACTTCGTTTCGCCGCGTTTTCATCACCCTGCCGATGTTTAACTGACTTACTCCTCGCCCGTAAGATGCCGCAGTGTCGATATAATTGACACCCAGGTCGATGGCCCTGTGAATAATTTTTTCCGATTCTTCCTCACGACCGGCAATCTCAAGGGTCGCCTGCCCGCCAAGGCTAAGTACGCCGACTTTATAACCTGTTTTCCCCAAGGCATGGGTGGGCATGGCGCTGAATGTTGCAGGATTAAAAGGATGTTCATCGTTTTTTTTATGAGGAACCAAATCCTTGTTAATCGCAGCTTCCGCCTGATTAATGGATAATGCCGCTGCTGCAGCCAGACCCGTTCCTAAAAAACGCCGTCTGTTCATGTTATTACTTTTCATCTGTTTTGGTTTTTAAATTATTATATCATCCTATATGCGAATATGTTTGTTTTGACTAAAGTAACGTGAATTTGATGTAAGGAGCACTTTTGAAAATTAGGAATTGAAATCAAATCTTTACAGGTATCCTCTGTTTTTATGGTCTTTTGTATATTTGAAATGTCAGTAACATCTTTTCGCTTGTTACTGACATCTTATTTACGCAATAAAGATACAAAATTATCTAATTGACAAATAATCTTATCAATATTATTCCCTTTCAAAAATCCCAAATTCTTTCACTATCTTTGCAGCCTGAGAGAGGGAGAGCCAGGAACCAAGAGCCAAGACTTTAGAACGCGCACCCCGTAACTCGTAACATAGAACCTGTCTGCCGACAGGCAGGCTGCAAACTCATAACTCAAAAAATATGTCCGACGACAAAAAGATTATTTTCTCCATGGTGGGTGTCAGCAAAACTTTTCCACCGCATAAACAAGTGCTGAAAGATATTTACCTCTCGTTTTTCTACGGTGCCAAAATCGGGATTATCGGGCTCAACGGCTCGGGAAAATCTACGTTGCTCAAAATTATTGCCGGCATAGAAAAAGAGTATCAGGGCGAAGTGGTGTCCGACAAAAGTTTTTCGGTGGGCTATCTGGAACAAGACCCGAAACTGGATCCCGACAAAACCGTTATCGAAATTGTGCGTGAGGGTGTGCAACCCGTGATGGATTTGCTGGCAGAGTACGAAGACATCAACCTGAAATTTGGGTTGCCCGAATATTACGAAAACGAAGACAAAATGAACGGGTTGTTTGCCCGTCAGGCAGAGCTTCAAGATAAACTGGATGCCGCTGACGCGTGGAATATCGACAATCGGCTGGAGCGCGCCATGGATGCGTTGCGTTGTCCGCCCGAAGAGCAACCCGTGCGCGAACTATCGGGAGGCGAGCGTCGCCGTGTGGCGTTGTGTCGCCTGCTGTTGCAAGAACCCGATGTGCTGCTGCTGGATGAGCCTACCAACCACCTAGACGCGGAGTCCATTGACTGGCTGGAGCAACACCTACAACAATATGCCGGAACGGTTATCTGCATCACGCACGACCGTTACTTCCTCGACCA
>DCEG01000037.1:4703-30144 GCA_002316835.1 Bacteroidales bacterium UBA1035
CGCACGACCGTTACTTCCTCGACCACGTGGCGGGCTGGATTCTGGAACTGGACCGCGGCGAAGGCATTCCGTGGAAAGGAAATTACACTTCGTGGCTGGAGCAGAAAACCAAACGCATGGAGCAGGAGGAGAAACAGGCAAGCAAGCGCCGCAAAACGCTGGAGCGCGAGCTGGAATGGATAAATATGGCTCCCAAAGCGCGTCATGCCAAAGGGAAAGCGCGTTTGAACTCGTACGAGCAACTATTGAACCAAGATACAAAAGAGCGCGAAGAGAAACTCGAAATTTTTATCCCCAACGGACCTCGTTTGGGTAACAAAGTGATTGAAGCCATCGGTGTGAAAAAAGCGTTTGGCGACAAATTGCTGTTCGACGATTTGAATTTTATGCTTCCGCCCAACGGCATCGTGGGCGTTATCGGACCCAACGGTGCGGGGAAAACCACGCTTTTCCGCCTTATCGAAGGAATGGAGAAACCCGATAACGGTACGTTCGAAGTAGGCGAAACGGTAGTTACGGCGTATGTGGATCAGGCGCACGAAGCCATCGACCCCGAAAAAACGGTGTATCAGGTGGTATCGGGCGGTTCGGAATTTGTGCGCGTAGGCGGAAAAGATATCAATGCACGGGCGTATTTATCGCGGTTTAACTTTTCGGGTGCCGACCAAGAGAAACTGTGCGGCGTGTTGTCGGGTGGGGAGCGAAATCGTTTGCATCTGGCGCTCACGCTCAAAGCCGAAGCCAACGTGCTGCTGCTCGACGAACCTACCAACGATATCGACGTGAACACGCTGCGTGCGCTGGAAGAAGGTCTCGAAAACTTCGCCGGCTGTGCCGTGGTTATCAGCCACGACCGCTGGTTCTTAGACCGCATCTGCACACATATTCTCGCGTTTGAAGGAAACTCGGAAGTGTTCTATTTCGAAGGCTCGTACAGCGATTACGAGGAGAACAAGAAAATGCGATTGGGTAATGTGGAACCGAAGAGAGTGAGGTATAGGAAGTTGTAAACAGTCATCGGTCATCAGACATCAGCTTGCAGTTTATCTTGGTTCTTGGCTCTTGGTTCTATAAGTCTAATCAAATTACCTGAATGAAAAGAATAGTCGTATTAATTTTTATCGCTCTTTTTTGCGGGAGCACTTTCGCTCAAAATACCACATACAAGGGTGTTATTACCGATGCAAAATACAAAACGCCGGTGGCGTATGCTGCTGTTTTTGTAGAGAGCGCACCCATAGGAACTGTTGCAGATAACGTGGGCGAATTTTCTCTTTCTGTTCCCGACTCCGTTGCCGGCAGGCTTGTGATCGTTCGTGAAGGATTTGCCTTTAAGCGTATCGCTGTGGACACGGTGGCGACAAACGCCATGCACATTGAATTGCAGCCTGATGACCTGGAACAACAAGCCATAGCTTTGCTGGATAGTGCTAACGCACATCAAAAACCTTTTGGCAGGTTTGTGGGTAAAGTAGCAAAATTAATCATGAACGATTGGGTTCCGCTTGGAAATCCTGAGACCAATAAATTCGATTTCGGCAGAATTCAGACTTTGCCCACCTACAATCCTATCGAAGGGGTTCGTTTGAGAGCGGGAATTGCTTCCAATTCGCGGTTGAGTCCGCATTTCTTTGTGAAAGGTTATGCGGCGTACGGTTTTAGAGACCGGAAATTCAAGTATCGGGGCGAAGCCATTTATTCTTTTGATAAAAAAGCGTATCACGAAGACGAGTTTCCGAAAAATAACCTGCGTCTGGTGTATGAGAACGATTTATATTCGCCCGGAGAAATGCATCCGCGTGCACAAAACGATCTGCTGCTGATTACGTATCGAAGATCGGTAAATGAAGCTACTTACCGCAATTTTGCCGAAATAAACTACGAGAAAGAATACAAGACCGGCTTTGCACACACGTTTTGGTTGCGCAAATCGAGGTTTGTTCCGCAAGGCGAATTGGTTTTTGAACGGGATTTCAGCGATATGCGTATTCCTTACGAAGAGTTGAATACTTCGGAAGCGGGTGTTTTGCTTCGCTATTCGGTACGCGAAGCGTATGTACAGCAAAAGCGCAAGCGGAAATCCATTGAGACGACAAGCCCGGTGTTTTTTCTTTCGCACTCCATCGGGTTCAACGGCTTTTTGGGTGGCGAAGTTCCGTATCATCGCACCGAATTTTCTGCACAGAAACGGTTTCAATTAAATCGTTTTGGCCGGTTAGACGCCGTAGGCGAGTTTTCGAAAGTGTGGAACGCGGTGCCTTTTCCGTTGTTGGTGTATCCTAACCAGCGTTTCAAACATCACATCGAGAGTAATGCATTTTTCCTGAACCGGGCGCTGGAATTCGTTGCCGATGAGCAATATACCATTCGGACTACTTTCGTGGGCGATGATTTCATATTATCGAAAATCCCATTGTTAGACGATATGGGAATAAAAGAGCTGATCTCGTTACGCGCTTCCTACGGAAAGTTGAGTGCGAAAAATGATCCACTGAAGTCTTCGTCTTCTATTTACAATTTTCCGCCGGCTTCTTATCGATACGACTCCGCGCCTTATGTGGAAGGAACAATCGGTATCACCAATATTCTGGGACTGTTGCGCGTGGAATACGTTCATCGCTTCACTTATCGTGATCATCCCGATGCGTTACTCGGAAAAGTCAGAGTGGATGTGACACTGTGAGTTGAGAGTAATCGGAATTGATAAACCAAAAGCGTTTCGATAATCTTATTTATCAAACGTTTTTTTTATGTTATCTTTGTAACTTATTTTGAATTGAATAAATGGTCACAATTCTCGGAATAGAGTCTTCCTGCGATGATACTTCTGCAGCGGTTATTCGTGATGGTGTAATTTTATCCAACGTGATTGCCGGACAGGCAGTGCATGAGCGATACGGCGGTGTGGTGCCCGAACTGGCATCGCGTGCGCATCAGCAAAATATTATTCCTGTAGTGCATGATGCGTTGAAACAGGCAGGTGTCGATAAACCGGAACTTTCGGCAATTGCTTTTACTCGCGGGCCGGGGCTGCTGGGCTCATTGTTGGTAGGAACATCGTTTGCCAAAGGATTATCCTCTGCACTCAATATACCGATGATCGAGGTAAATCACTTGCAGGCACATGTGTTGGCTCATTTTATTAAAGAGAATGAAAATGATACTGATCAACCCGTGTTTCCTTTTTTGTGCCTGTTGGTTTCGGGTGGAAATTCGCAGATAATTCTTGTGAAGTCGCACGATGATATGGAAATCATCGGCCAAACCATTGACGATGCTGCGGGCGAGGCGTTCGACAAATGCGCCAAAGTGATGGGGTTAGGCTATCCGGGAGGGCCTGTTGTGGATAAACTTGCGAAGCAAGGAAACGCGGAGCGTTTTAAGTTCAGTAAACCCAATATTGCGGGATACGATTACAGCTTTAGCGGATTGAAAACGTCATTCTTATATTTTTTGCGGGACGAGCTAAAAACTGACCCCGGTTTTATTGAAAAAAGCAAAGAAGATCTTTGTGCATCGTTGCAGAAAACCATCGTGGATATCCTGATGAATAAACTGTACCATGCTTCCAAAGAATTGAAAATAAAAGAAGTTGCTGTTGCGGGCGGTGTATCTGCCAATTCCGGATTGCGAAACGCATTCGAAGAATATAAACGTCGTTACGGGTGGAAGATTCACATTCCCAAATTTGCTTACACCACTGATAATGCGGCTATGGTTGCTATTTCGGGATATTACAAATACCTGAAAGGTGAGTTTTGTGAGTATGATGTGGCGCCGTATGCGAGAGTTTCAATTTAATTAAGAATGAATAATTGCTAATTATGGCGAATTCGTCATAAATAAATATTTGCTATGGCAAAGATAAGTGTTTCAAGTACCGATATTACAATTGTGAAAGTCAATGAAGCGGATTATATTTCGTTGACAGATATTGCCCGATATCGAGACAATGAAAGAAGCGATTATATTTTACAAAACTGGTTGAGGAACAGAAGTACTATTGAGTTTATAGGTCTATGGGAATCTTTTAATAATCCAAATTTTAATTCCATCGAATTCGATGGAATTAAAAACATTGCCGGGTTAAATAGTTTTTCCTTAACACCTAAAAGATGGATTGATACAACGAATGCTATCGGTATCATATCAAAAACAGGGCGTTATGGTGGAACATACGCTCATAGAGATATTGCTTTCGAGTTTGCAACTTGGCTTAGTGCAGAATTCAAGTTTTATTTAATCAAAGAATTCCAACGCCTCAAAGAAGAAGAGCAAAAGCAAATTGGATGGAGTGCCAAGCGCGAGTTGGCGAAAATAAATTATCGGATTCATACCGATGCCATAAAGCAAAACTTGATTCCTGAAGAACTTACGCCACAGCAAACATCTATTGTGTATGCCAATGAAGCCGATGTTTTGAATATGGCACTATTCGGCAAAACGGCTAAACAATGGCGCGATGAAAACCCCGAACTCAAAGGAAATATTCGCGATTATTCCTCTATCAACGAACTGATTTGTCTGTCGAATATGGAAAATCTGAACGCTGTTTTTATCAATGAAGATATGCCACAAAAAGAACGGCTTATCAAATTAAATAAAATCGCCATTCAGCAAATGAGCGTATTGCAGGACGTGGAAAATAGAAAATTATTGAAGTGAAAAAATAAACAACAAAATATATGGAACAACAAAATCTCCAAGTTGATGAGAATAAAAAATCGCTCAACTTTATCGAGCAAATAGTTGAAAACGATTTAAAAGAAGCTAAAAACGATGGTCGTGTTCAAACCCGATTTCCGCCTGAACCCAACGGTTATCTTCATATCGGGCACGCTAAAGCGGTATGCATCGATTTTGGCATTGCCGAAAAATACAACGGAATTTGTAACCTTCGGTTCGATGACACCAACCCCGTGAAGGAAGACGTGGAGTACGTTGATTCCATTATGGAAGATATTCAATGGCTTGGATTTCAGTGGAAAAATGTTTATTATGCATCCGATTACTTCCAACAACTCTGGGATTTTGCAGTGCAACTTATCAAGGAAGACAAAGCTTATGTGGACGAGCAATCGGCGGAAGAAATTGCGAAACAAAAAGGTACGCCAACCGTGCCGGGAACGCATAGCCCGTATCGTAACCGTCCCATCGAAGAGTCGCTCGACCTGTTTCATAAAATGAACAGCGGTGAAATTCCCGAAGGCAAAATGGTGTTGCGCGCCAAAATAGATATGGCTTCGAGCAACATGCACTTTCGCGACCCGATTATTTATCGTGTTCTCCACATACCTCACCATCGCACAGGAACGGAGTGGAAGGCGTATCCGATGTACGATTTCGCACACGGTCAATCCGATTATTTTGAAGGTGTAACTCACTCAATATGCACATTGGAATTTGTGGTTCATCGTCCACTCTACGATTGGTTTATTGACCAGCTTGCTGACAGCGACTATCGCCCGCATCAGTATGAGTTTAACCGCCTGAATATGACCTATACCATGATGAGTAAACGTAAATTGCTTCAACTTGTGCAGGAAAATCTCGTTACCGGATGGGATGACCCGCGTATGCCAACGCTTTGCGGACTACGTCGTCGTGGTTATACACCTCAATCTATCCGCAATTTTGTGGACAGTATCGGTTATACCAAGTACGATGGGATAATTGACGTTTCGTTGCTTGAATTTGCCATTCGCGAAGATCTTAACAAGAAAGCCATTCGCGTATCAGGTGTTGTTAACCCTGTAAAACTTATCCTTACGAATTATCCCGAAGGGAAAACAGAAGAGGTAGAGGCAGTTAATAATCCGGAAGATGAGTCGATGGGAAGCCGTCAGGTGAAATTCTCTCGCGAACTGTGGATAGAACGTGATGATTTTATGGAAGATGCTCCTAGAAAATATTTCCGCCTGACACCCGGAAATGAGGTGCGCCTGAAAAATGCCTATATCGTGAAATGTACCGGCTGCAAAAAAGATGAAAACGGTGACGTAACAGAAGTGTACGCCGAATACGACCCGCAAACCCGTAGCGGTATGCCCGAAGCCAACCGTAAGGTGAAAGGTACTATTCATTGGGTATCGGCTGAACATGCCATTGATGCTGAAGTGAGGCTTTACGACCGTTTGTTTATGGTGGAAGACCCGGCTGGTGAGAAAGAGAAAGA
This sequence comes from Bacteroidales bacterium UBA1035, assembly GCA_002316835.1. Taxonomy (GTDB): domain Bacteria; phylum Bacteroidota; class Bacteroidia; order Bacteroidales; family Dysgonomonadaceae; genus Petrimonas. The sequence goes on from DCEG01000037.1 coordinate 10,879, forward strand.
TTTCCGCGAACTGCTGAATCCCGATTCACTCATCGTGAAGAAAAACTGCAAAGTGGAAGAATTTCTGGCAGGTGCCAAACCGATGGATAGTTTCCAGTTCCAGCGTATCGGATATTTCAATGTAGATAAAGATTCAACTCCCGGGAATTTGGTTTTCAACCGCACGGTTGCGCTGAAAGATTCGTGGAAGAAACAGAACAACTAAGAGCAAAGAGCGTAGAGCGGTGAGTAAAGTGTTAAAAACTCCCGCCGCTAAAAACCCTTTGCCCTTAGCTCCAGGCCCAAGACTTACAAAATGGACGAAGAATTCGATATACAATCGCTTATAAATCGCTACGAGCAAATGCAGTTGATCGGCAAGAAAATTTATTTCGATGCCGATGAATTTGCCGTGCTTGCCGATTATTACAACAGCCTGGGAGATAACGAACAGGCCGAGGAAGTCATAGAAGAGGGACTCAGAATGCATCCTGCCAGTCCGGATTTGATGATTCTGAAGGCTAAAACGTTGGTGTTTTCCGAGTTGTATGATGAAGCATTGTCGTATTTAAACAATATTCCCGACGAAGGTAACATCGAATTATGGTTGCTCCGGATTGAGAGTTTACTGCATTTAGAGAAAACGGAGGAAGCTAATGAAGTCATTAGTGAAACAATGAATAAGGAATTGTCTATCGACGATTTGTACGTTTTTATTACTGAAGTGGGCTATGTAATGAATGATATAGACAATTTTGACCGTGCCATTTCTTATCTCGAAGAGAGTTTAAAAATAGATGAATCTAATCCCGATGTGCTTATCGATCTGGCCTATGCCAATGAAATGAAAGGTGATTTTGCTCAGGCCATTGAGTATAACAACCGGTTGCTTGATATTGATCCGTATTCGTTTGAGGGTTGGGTAAACATGGGTAAACTCTATTCTATGAACGAAGAGTTCAACAAAGCCATTGACGCTTTCGATTTCGCGCTTACAATTAACGAAAATGATGTTTCGGCTCTTAAAATGAAGGCGTTGTCGCTTTATTTAAACGATAATGCTCCCGAGGCCATTCGTATTTTTGAAGAATGTATCCGCATTTCGCCGGATGATGAATCGCTCTACGATTCCTTGCTGGAAGGATATGAAGCTATGGAACAGTATGACGAGATGTCGCGTGTTATCGATATTAAGGAAAAACGTTTCGGACCAAAAGGAATTGCTACTCGGCGTGCGTTCGTTGAGCTTTTAAAAGATAATTTACCTGAAGCCTGGGAATTATACAATAACATTCCTGTGGATGAAAAAGAGTCGCTTGATTATCATATGCTCGAAGGTGAGCTGATGTTCATCGATAATAATTTACGTGCCGCTGAAGCAGCATATATGAAAGCTGCCTTGCTATCGGAAGATAATGAAGAAATTATTGATCGTTTAGCAAATGTAAACGTTGCTCAGGAAAAATACGAGCAGGCCGCAGCGTATTTAGAACAATTACTGGAACTCGACCCAAAATATCCGACAGCAAAATCACGCTTAGCTTTCATCCGCTTCGAGATTGGTACCAAGGAACCTTTTGATGAAATTATGGAGCAGTTCTCGGATGACGAACTCAGAGCCTTATTGCACGTAATTTCGGGTAACGAAGATTCCGACTTCTCCGGTTTCAACCGTCAGAAAATGCTGATCCGCCTTAATGAAGCCCGTGAGAACAGAGTATTATTTAAGAACATAAAGTATTAAGAAATACATTTTGAGAAAGGTTGAAAATCCTGATTCTTTACTCTAACCATCTAAAATAATTAAAATGAATGCCTTGAATTCTCCTGTGATGTCCAAAGATCGCCTCGCCTCTCTTGATATTTTGCGTGGCTTTGATCTGTTTATGCTTGTTTTCTTTCAACCGGTTTTTGTTGCCTTTGCCCGTCATTGGGAAAATACACCCGTGTTTTCGTTCCTCTTGAATCAATTTGAACATGTTCAATGGGAGGGTTTTAGTGCGTGGGATCTGGTGATGCCTCTCTTCCTCTTTATGGTAGGTGCAGCTATGCCTTTCTCTTTCGAGAAATACCGTAAAAATCCGGATAAAACGGCCATTTACAAAAAAATAACCAAGCGATTTATCATTCTATTCATTCTCGGGGCAGTAGTCCAGGGAAGGCTTTTAAGTCTTGATCCGTTGCAGATTCGTATTTATACAAACACGTTGCAGGCAATTGCTGTGGGTTATGTAATTTCCGCTATTTTCCTACTTCATTTATCTAAGAAATGGCAGATCATTGCTACTTCATTGCTGCTAATTGGTTATTGGGCATTTCTGACCTTTTTCGGAGATTTCACTCCCGACGGCAATTTTGCCGAATTTGTTGACAGGGCAGTGTTGGGAAGGGTCCGCGATGGAGTATCGTATGCTGAGGACGGTTCGTGGAGCTTCTCCGATAATTATCGTTATACCTGGATTTTAACAAGTATGGTATTCGGGGTAACCACTATGCTGGGTGTTTTTGCCGGGCAAATTATGAAAAACGGAAAAGATAAATTAAAGAACAGTAAATTGTTGCTCATAATTGGTGTAGCATTACTTGTTTCAGCCTGGTTACTGAGTTTTCAAACACCGATTATCAAGAAAATCTGGTCGGCCAGTATGACCCTTTGGTCGGGTGGGTTATGTTTCTTGTTAATGGCGCTGTTTTATTACATCATCGATTATAAAGGATGGTCAAAGGGCATGAATTGGCTGAAAATTTATGGTATGAATTCAATTGCCGCCTATACGCTTGGAATGGTAGTTAATTTCAGAAGTGTAGCAAATTCTGTCCTTTGGGGATTAGAAAAATATACCGGCGACTATTATTCTGCAATTATAACATTTGCCAACTTCTTAATCCTTTTCTTTATCTTGCAATTAATGTATAAATTGAGAGTCTTCATAAAGATTTAGGTCTAAATCGGTCTGTGACAACATTGAAAAAAATCTTTTTTATACTGAGTTTAAATACTCACTGAAAACAATAATTAACAATACAATCTTTTCTTGTTATTTATTTTATTTAAAACTTTAATTGTTCGTTTTTTATTGTTATTTTTACGCCAATTATTTCAAATACAAATTTCCAGAAGAAAATACGTAGCTTTATAAATCAAAAAAGTTATAAAATAATACTTTAAAGTTATTTAATCTAAAACAAAATTTTATGTCATCAAAAATGTCTAGAAGGAAGTTTATTCAAGCAGGCGCAACTGCTGCTGTTGGATTAACTGTTGTACCTTCATCAGTACTTGGTAAAAGTATGGGGCACATGGCTCCGAGTGATAAACTCAACATCGTTGGTGTTGGAGTTGGAGGAATGGGTTTTGCTAACCTAAAAAACCTGGAAAGCCAAAATATTGTAGGCCTCTGCGATGTTGACTGGAAATATAGCCAACGCGTCTTCGATTACTTCCCTAAAGCAAAGAAATATTACGATTATCGTAAAATGTACGATGAATTGGGAAAATCAATCGATGGTGTAGTTGTTGCTACAGCTGACCATACACACGCTATTATTGCTGCTGATGCCATGGTAATGGGTAAACACGTTTACGTACAAAAACCATTAACTCACAGCGTTTATGAATCACGCCTTTTGACCAATTTAGCTGCAAAGCATAAAGTGGCTACCAGCATGGGCAATCAAGGATCTTCCGGACCCGGAGTTCGTCAGGTTATCGATTGGATTCGCGATGGACAAATCGGAGAAGTTACTAAAGTTGAAACTTTCACCGACAGACCTATCTGGCCACAGGGATTAATGACACCGAAAAAAGCTGATAAGGTACCTTCAACATTAAATTGGGATCTATTTATTGGCCCGGCCAACAAACGTCCATTCAATAATATCTATCACCCGTGGAACTGGCGCGGATGGTGGGATTTTGGTACAGGCGCTTTGGGTGATATGGCTTGTCACATTTTACACCCGGTATTTAAAGGCTTAAACTTAGGTTATCCTACAAAAGTACAGGGCTCATCTACAATGCTTTTGACCGACTGTGCACCTAACGCACAAATGGTGAAATACATTTTCCCTGCTCGCGATAATATGCCGAAAGTAGCTATGCCCGAAGTTGAAGTTACCTGGTACGACGGTGGATTACAGCCATTCCGTCCGGAAGGTGTTCCTGCCAGCAAAAACCTGAACGATCAAGGTGGTGGCGTAATTTTCCATGGAACAAAAGATACTCTCATTTGCGGTTGTTATGGTGTAAATCCATGGTTGGTGTCAGGAAGAAAACCAAATTCTCCGAAAACTCAGCGCGAAGTAACACTTTCTCACGAAATGGATTGGGTACGTGCTTGTAAAGAAAGCGCTGCAAACCGTGTTGAAACAGCTTCTCCATTCTCTGAAGCAGGACCATTCAATGAAATGGTTGTAATGGGAGTTCTGGCTGTAAGATTACAAGGTTTGAACCAGGAATTACACTGGGATGGTGAAAATATGAAGTTCACTAACATTCCGGCAGACGCAAATATCAGAACAATCATTGAAGACGGCTTCAAAATTACCGATGGTCATCCAACTTTCAACAAAACCTGGACTGAACCGGTAAGTGCAAATGCATATGCTGAAGAAATGATCAAGCATACATATCAAAACGGTTGGAAATTACCGGCTATGCCGTAATATATAGAGGATGGATGTCAGATGTCAGACCGCTCACTGTCAGAAAACAGAGTCTTGCGTCTGATATCTGACGTCTGTCATCTTAATAAAGAAGTTTAAATTTAAAAGAAAACAGTTTATGAAAAGAGTTTTTTATTTATTTGTAAGTATTGTGATTACCGCTTCATTTATAGCTTGCAGTGGTGGTACAAAGAAAGCAGAAACAAGTGAAAATGGTGATTCTATGAAAGTTGAAACTCCCCAATACACCGTGTTGGAAAAGCCTCAGGTTGACTTATCGGCGTTTACAACCGACAAGGATGGTTATATTGTTATTTTTAACGGAAAAGATTTTACAGGCTGGCGCGGTTACGGTAAAGATGCAGTTCCGGCTAAATGGGTAATTGAAGACGGAGCCATTAAATTTAATGGAACCGGTGGTGGTGAGGCTCAGGAAGCAGATGGCGGAGATCTTATTTTCGCACATAAATTCAAAAATTTTGAACTTCTGCTGGACTGGAAAGTTTCAAAAGGTGGTAACTCAGGTATTTTCTATCTTGCGCAGGAAGTGACCACAACAGATAAAGACGGAAACGTTAATTTGGAACCCATTTACATTTCTGCTCCTGAATACCAGGTTTTGGATAACGCAAATCATCCTGATGCTAAATTGGGTAAGGATAATAACAGACAGTCTGCTTCATTATACGATATGATTCCTGCAGTTCCACAAAATCAAAAACCTTTTGGAGAATGGAATACCACCAAGATTATGGTTTATAAAGGAACCGTTGTTCATGGTCAAAATGATGAAAATGTTCTTGAATATCATTTATGGACCCCACAATGGACAGAGATGCTTCAAGCCAGTAAATTCAGTCAGGAAAAATGGCCATTGGCTTATGAACTGTTGAATAACTGTGGCGGGCCTAACAGAGAAGGATTCATTGGTTTACAAGACCATGGAGATGATGTTTGGTACCGTAACATCAGAGTAAAAATTTTAGATTAATACAAACAATAATTCAAAAAAGAGTATTTCCGGGGTTTTAGGGATACTCTTTTTTAAAGTTAAAAACAAAACAATGAAAAAGTTTTCAAATTTATTTATAATGGCTTTAGTGGGTAGCCTTTTCGTGCTATCGGGTTGTACTCAAGGACAGAAAAAAGAAGTTGAAGAAGTAAAGGTTAAAAAAGACATCTATCTTCAATTGTATTCACTTCGTGATGATATTAAGGCTGATTATAAAGCCACTATTGACTCTGTTGCTAAATTCGGATATACCGGAGTTGAAGCCGCAGGCTATAATGATGGACAATTCTATGGAATGGCTCCGGCCGATTTCAAAAAATCCATTGAAGATGCCGGTTTGGAAGTGCTTTCATCGCACACCTCACGGCCATTGGCTGATAAGCCCGCTGATACTAATTGGGACGAAGTTTGGGCATGGTGGGATACTGCTATTCAAGCACACAAAGATGCCGGTATGAAATATATCGTGGCTCCCTGGATGCCTACTCCTAAAACAATTGCCGATTTAAAAGCGTATTGCGATTATTACAATCAAATCGGTGAAAAATGTAATGCTGCAGGGCTTCGTTTTGGTTATCACAACCACAATTTCGAATTTACTGAAATTGAAGGACAATTGATGTATGATTATATGTTGAATAATACTGATCCTTCTAAAGTATTCTTCCAAATGGACGTTTACTGGGTAGGTGAAGGCGGAAAAGATCCGGTTGCTTATTTCAATAACTTCCCCGGCCGTTTTGAACAACTTCACATCAAAGACGAAACCGAACTTGGAAGAAGTGGTAAAGTGAATTTCGAAAATATCTTTAACAACATCGATAAATCAGGTGCAAAATACCTTATCGTTGAAGTGGAAAAATATACAGGAACTCCTTTCGCAGGTGTAAGAGAAAGCTACGATTATTTGGCTAATGCTGCTTTTGTAAAAGATAGCTACAAATAAATCAATGAAACATCATAGTTTTCCTACAAAAAAATCCTCGACCAACCGGCCGGGGATTTCTTTTTGCTAAAAGCCAATAGCCAAAGGCTAACAGCTGATTTTACGCTTTTCCTGCGCTGCCCAATACTTTTTCGGTTTTGTGCATATAGAGATTTTTCAATGCTTCGCGAGCCGGTCCTAAGTATTTACGCGGGTCGAATTCAGCGGGTTGTTCAGCGAAAACTTTACGAACGGCAGCAGTCATTGCTAAACGTCCGTCGGAATCGATATTGATTTTGCAAACAGCCGATTTTGCAGCTTCGCGCAACCATTCTTCAGGAATACCAATAGAATCTTTCAGTTTGCCACCGTATTTATTGATAGTCTCCACTTCTTCTTGAGGAACAGATGAAGAACCATGAAGAACGATAGGGAATCCCGGGATACGTTGCTCAATTTCTTTCAAAATATCGAAACGAAGCATCGGAGGAACTAACTTTCCGTTTTCGTCGCGTGTGCACTGGTCGGGCGTAAATTTAAATGCTCCGTGCGAAGTTCCGATAGAGATAGCCAATGAATCAACACCGGTACGGCTTACAAAGTCTACCACTTCATCGGGTTCTGTATAAGTGTGATGCTCAGCTTGAACATCGTCTTCAATTCCGGCAAGAACTCCAAGTTCACCTTCAACTGTAACGTCATGTGCATGAGCATATTCAACTACTTTTCTGGTCAATGCGATGTTTTCTTCATACGGAAGATGTGAACCATCGATCATAACGGATGAAAATCCCGATTCGATACAATCTTTGCACAATTCAAAACTATCGCCATGGTCAAGATGAAGTACGATGGGTATTTCGTATCCCAATTCTTTTGCATACTGCACGGCACCTTGAGCCATATAACGCAACAGCGTTTGGTTGGCATATTTGCGCGCTCCACTCGAAACCTGTAAGATTACGGGCGATTTAGTTGCCACACAGGCCGAGATAATAGCCTGTAACTGTTCCATGTTGTTGAAATTGAAAGCAGGAATAGCATAACCGCCTTCAATTGCTTTTTTGAACAATTCTTTTGAGTTTACCAAACCCAACTCTTTGTAACTTACCATATTCTTGTTATTTAAAAAATTAATGAATTTTATTCCCAAAACAAAGTACAAAAATAACATTTATTCCGTATAAATGGAAATTTTTTATCATAAGAGAATTTAAACATTTTCGTTTATTTAAAGTAGAATATCATATTTTTACTAAAACTGTCGTTATGTCAATTTTTTCTCCTATTTTTGTGTTTAATTTCTGAGTTGCCTTAACAAAGTGAAACTTCAAGAAGTTTAGTTTTCTAATATTATTTGAATTATTAATTGCATTTTTATTATGATCGTAGGGATTCCTAAAGAAATTATGTCGGGTGAAGCTCGCGTGGCTGCAACTCCCGAAACCGTAAAGAAGTTTGTTCAGGACGGAATGACTGTTCTTGTTGAGACAGGCGCCGGAGTGAAATCGCTTTACTATGACGAACAATATGAAGAAGCCGGAGCAGAGATGGTGAGCGATGCTGAACACCTTTTTGAGAGAGCCGACCTTATACTGAAAGTGAAAGAACCACTTTTTAACGAAAGCGTGGGAAAACATGAAGTTGAAATGATGCATAAAGGTCAGTACCTGATAACTTTTATTCATCCTGCATCGCCTGTAAATCATAAAATGGTAAAACAACTTGCAGAGCAAGGTATAATCGGTTTAACTCTCGATAGTATTCCCCGCATTTCCCGCGCTCAAAATATGGATGCACTCACATCCATGAGTACCTGTGCCGGATACAAAGGAATTATTATGGCTGCCGATGACCTGTCGATATTCATGCCACAAATGTTCACTGCAGTTGGTATGCTCAAACCGGCTAATGTGTTGGTAATTGGTACCGGTGTTGCCGGATTGCAGGCTTTGGCAACCGCCAAACGATTGGGAGCAGTAACCTACGCCTTGGATATTCGTCCTGCCGCTGTTGAACAAGCCAAGAGCCTTGGAGCAAAGATAATTGAAACAAATGTCCCAGAAGAATTAGCTGTAGGCAAAGGAGGATACGCTCAAAAACTACCGGAAGAATGGCTGATGAAAGAGCGCGAAGTGTTGGCAGGTGTATTGAAAGATATGGATATTGTTTTTTGCAGCGCATTAATTCCGGGGAAAATTGCTCCGATCCTGATTACTGATAAAATGGTGGAATCGATGAAAAACGGTGCGGTTATCGTTGATATTTCTATCGATCAAGGAGGAAACTGTGAAGTGACACCTCCGGGAAGAAAAGAAGTTATCCACAACGTTATGGTTCAGGGAATCAAAAATATTCCCGGATTGATCCCTACTAGTTCAACCTGGATGTTTTCACACAATATTTATAATCTGGTAAAATATTTATCAAAAGACGGACAGATTTCATTGGACTTGAACGATGAAATCGTACGCTCGATTTTAGTAACCTATAACGGTGAAATCGTGCACGAAGGTACACGTGAAGCTATGGGAGTTTAAAGAGCAAAGACTCCTGGAACAAGGAACAAAGACTTAAATATTGTACAGACGCGATTTATCGCGTCTCTACTTTTTTCTAACTTCTAATTTCTCACTTTAGATATGAATCCAATTCTTTTAATTTTTGTTTTTGCCGTTGCTACCGTAGTCGGCTATTTCATTATCAAAAATGTGCCGAGTTTACTGCATACGCCGCTGATGTCGGGGATGAACGCTTTATCCGGGATCACTATTTTGGGAGCAGTCGCTGCTGTGGGGTTATCTGTTGTTGCTGTTAAACAACAGGATGTAATTCTTGGACAGGTTATTGGTGGATTGGCAGTTATTGCAGCAACAGTAAATGTTGTTGGTGGTTTTGGAGTTACACACCGAATGCTTAAAATGTTCGACAAGAAAAAGAAAGGGGGAAAACAGTCATGACTCTAACGCTTTATTATATCGTCTGCGCCGTTTTATCCGTTGCGGTTCTAATCGGAATTTCCATGATGAGCAAGGTGAAAACTGCCGTTTTAGGGAATATTATCAGTGCAGTTAGCGTTTTTGCAGGAATTGTGGTTACGTTGCTTTTCAACCAGATTATTTCGGTGGGAAGCATTTATGTGTATATGCTTATCGGAATAATTATCGGAAGTATGCTGGCCATTCGGGTAAAAATGATCCAAATGCCACAACTGGTGGCGCTGCTCAACGGAGTAGGAGGATTAGCCTCTGCGTTAGTGGGAATTCTGACATTGCTTGGAGTAGGGCAAACGATAAATAATTTTCCTGTTTTCTCGAACGTCACTGCCGTTTTAGCGATTGTTATTGGAGTAGTGACTTTGGTTGGTAGCTTGGTTGCGGCAGGCAAATTACATAAACTGCTGTCTCAACGGCCGGTTATCTGGAAAAACCATTCACTTATACTGAATTTCAGTCTTGTTTTGCTTGCGATTTCGATTATCTATTCCGCTTTTTTAGGAAATATATTCGGTACAACCACAGATATTGCCATAATTCTGCTGGTAAGTCTTTTAATCAGTTCCGTTTTTGGATATGCTTTCTCTATTCGTGTGGGTGGCGCAGATATGCCCATTACCATATCGTTACTCAACTCGTTGAGCGGCGTAGCCGGAGCTATTGCCGGTATGGCTATCAGTGATATTTTGCTGGTTTCGGTAGGTGGAATTGTGGGTGCATCGGGGTTATTTTTGACGCAAATAATGTGCCGCTCCATGAATCGTAGTTTGATGGATATTCTCACTGGAAAAACTTCCGTAGCAGGTAAAAAAACAGTTAAAGCTCAGGCTGCAACTGAAACTCCGCAAGAAAACCCCGAAGTTGAAACTGAGAAACCGTCTTCCGGAAACATTTTGCGCGAAGCCAAATCGGTTATTATCGTTCCCGGATACGGTATGGCGTTGGCGCAAGCACAACATTTGGTTCGCCAACTGGCGGATAATCTGGAAGCAAATGGTGCCGAGGTACGTTACGCCATTCATCCCGTTGCCGGACGTATGCCCGGACATATGAACGTGTTACTGGCCGAAGCCGACGTCCCTTACGAGCAGCTATTCGAGATGGATGCGATAAACGACAACTTTAAAAATACCGATGCCGTTATTGTAATCGGTGCCAACGACGTACTCAATCCCGCTGCCCGCGATGCAGTAGATACACCCATCTACGGAATGCCTGTGTTGAACGTTGATGAGGCTCCTGAGATTTTTATCTGCAATTTCGATTTGAGTCCCGGCTATGCCGGAGTGGAGAATCCACTTTATAAAAAGACTACCGGAGTTCATTTGATGTTGGGCGATGCTAAAGATTCTGTTGGTCAGTTAATATCGGAATTGGACAAAAAAGAAACTTTGACTTCTACTGATGAGGGGCCAACAATCGATAATTTCTCCGATATTTTGCAACATGCTAAGTCGGTTATTATCGTTCCCGGATACGGTATGGCGTTGGCACAAGCACAGCATTTGGTTCGTCAACTGGCGGACAAACTGGAGGCAAACGGTGCCGAGGTACGTTACGCCATTCATCCCGTTGCCGGACGCATGCCCGGACACATGAACGTATTACTGGCCGAAGCCGATGTGCCTTATGAGCAGCTATTTGAAATGGATGCAATAAACGACGACTTCAAGAGTACCGACGCCGTTATCGTAATCGGTGCCAACGACGTACTCAATCCCGCTGCCCGCGATGCAGTGGATACGCCTATCTACGGAATGCCGGTGCTGAACGTTGACGAAGCTCCGGAGGTCTTCATCTGTAATTTCGACCTAAGCCCCGGCTACGCCGGAGTAGAAAATCCGCTTTATACGCGATCAGCCGGAGTGCATTTGTTGTTAGGCGATGCCAAAGATTCTTTGGAGCGATTAATTTCGGGAATGGATGCCAAAAAGGCCGAACCGGTAAAAGCTGACACCTCAGCTGATGTTTTGCACGAAGCCAAATCGGTTATTATCGTTCCCGGCTATGGGATGGCACTGGCGCAAGCACAACATTTGGTTCGCCAACTGGCCGATAAACTGGAAGCTAATGGTGCTGAGATACGTTACGCCATTCATCCCGTTGCCGGACGTATGCCCGGACACATGAACGTGTTGCTGGCTGAAGCCGATGTGCCGTATGAGCAGTTGTACGAAATGGATGCAATAAACAACGACTTCAAGAATACCGACGCCGTTATCGTAATTGGTGCCAATGACGTACTTAATCCCGCTGCCCGCGATGCAGTGGATACGCCCATCTACGGAATGCCGGTGCTGAATGTTGACGAAGCCAAAGAGATTTTTATCTGTAATTTCGATCTCAGTCCCGGCTATGCCGGAGTGGAGAATCCGCTCTACACAAAGAAAAGTGGAGTACACCTGATGTTAGGTGATGCAAAGGATTCACTTTCAAAACTTATAGATTTGCTCAAGTAAAAAATGATTATAAAAATGTCCCTGAAAATGGGACATTTTTAGTTTAAAATAAGACATTTCTTCATTTTACCGCATAGATAACTTTGTTATTCAGGAAATTTTATATTCCTTTGTTAGGCTTATTAATCTTTTCTAAGCTTATTATTTAGTTCATCAATTAATGGAAAATTTCAATAACGATAATCAAATTCAAATTGAACTCACCGAAGAAATTGCCCAGGGAACTTACTCAAACTTAGCTATTATTTCGCACTCTTCTTCGGAATTTGTGGTGGATTTTGTGCGTATTGTTCCGGGTATTGCCAAGGCAAAGGTGAAGTCGCGTATTATTCTCACACCCGAGCATGCAAAAAGGCTTCTTCTGGCATTGAGAGATAATATTGATAAATTTGAAAAAATGAATGGGTCTATTTCGGTCAATAACGAAAATCCCGGATTCCTTCCACCTATAGGGGGAATGGGACAGGCGTAGCGTCGGCTATTGGCTGTTAGCAATTGGCAGGAAAGTGAAACAATTAAGCATTTGCGAAATCAATTCAACACAAAGCTAATGGCTAAAAGCAAGAAGCCAACAATTAATTTTAAAATCACACAGTTATTTGATGGAATCAGAAGTAAAAAAAGTAAAATTCAATTGGTTCAAAATGTTTTGGGAGGGCTTTACAAGTATGTCGAAACTTAGTAAAACGCTATGGATAATAGTAATCATAAAGCTTATCATAATGTTTGCCGTATTAAAACCCATCTTTTTTCCTGATTTTCTAAAATCACAGGTAAATGATGAATCGGAAAAAGCAGGATACGTACGTGAACAAATGATTGAAAGGTCATCTTTCGATTCCGAAGAATAAAACTATACATTATTAACAATTTAATCTTTTAAAGATCTATGGACGTATTACTTAATGCAGCAGCAGTTGATTGGGCAAGAGGACAATTTGCCCTGACAGCCGGCTATCATTGGATTTTTGTTCCGCTTACATTAGGATTAGCCGTGATTATGTCTATCATGGAAACCCTGTATGTGAGAACAGGAGATGAAAAATGGAAAAAGACAGCCAAATTCTGGCAAATTATTTTCGGTATAAATTTCGCTATCGGTGTAGCAACAGGTATTATTCTCGAGTTTCAGTTCGGAACAAACTGGTCGAATTACAGTTTGTTCGTGGGTGATATTTTTGGTGCTCCTTTAGCTATTGAGGGAATTGTAGCTTTCTTCCTCGAAGCAACTTTTATTTCCATCATGTTTTTCGGCTGGAAGCGTGTTAGCAAAAAAATGCACCTGCTTTCAACCTGGATGGTAACATTGGGGGCCACATTATCGGCATACTGGATTCTGGTGGCCAATGCCTGGATGCAACATCCTATCGGGATGGAATTTAATCCTGAAACAATGAGGAACGAGATGGTGGATTTCTGGGCTGTTGCAGTATCACCTATCGCAATAAATAAATTTTTTCACACAGTTACATCATCGTGGGGTCTTGGAGCCGCTTTTGTTGTAGGAGTTAGTAGTTGGTATCTGATTAAGAAAAGACATCAGGATTTCGCTCTCAGAAGCATAAAAATAGCTACTATATTTGGATTAATATCTTTCATCTTAATTGCCCTTAGCGGAGACGGTTCTGCTTATGAGGTTTCTCAAAAACAACCGATGAAGTTGGCTGCTATGGAAGGTTTATACAAAGGTAAAGAAGGTGCAGGACTGGTAGCTGTCGGGTTATTAAATCCAAAGAAAGAAGCCTATAATGATGATGTTGATCCTTATATTTTTAAATTGGAAATCCCGAAACTATTATCTTTGATGGGTTACAGAAACGCCAATGCATTTGTACCCGGAGTTAAAGATATAGTAGATGGCGGATACACTTTGCAAGATGGAACAACTGCATTATCCTTCAAAGAGAAAAGAGAACGTGGATTACTTGCACATAAAGCATTAGCAGATTTTCAACAGGCAAAAAGTGAAGGACGCGATACCGACGCTGCCAACTTTGAAACCATTATTAGAGAGAATTATAATTACTTTGGTTATGGATTCCTGGAAAAAGAAGAGGATATGATTCCGGATATACCGCTTACTTTCTATATGTTCCACTTTATGGTATTGGTGGGTGGATATTTCATTTTATTCTTTGCAGTGGTCTGGTATTATCACAGCAAGAAGAAACTGGAAAACTTCACTGCTTTGCAACATGTTGCTTTATGGAGTATTGTACTGGCCTATTTGGCAAGCCAGTTCGGATGGGTTGTTGCAGAAGTTGGGCGTCAGCCGTGGACAATTCAGGATATACTGCCGGTTCAGGCAGCAGTATCGGGAGTGCCTGTTGAAAATGTGATCACAACATTTATTCTGTTTGCTGTATTGTTTACTATTTTGCTGGTTGCAGAAGTTACAATTATGCTGAAGCAAATTAAAAAAGGACCTGATTTTTAATCTTTCACGGAACAGATTTATAAACATTAAAAACATTTGCAAATTATGATAACTTATGAATTTTTACAGAATTATTGGTGGTTTATAATAGCGCTGCTTGGAGGATTATTGGTGTTTCTTCTTTTTGTACAGGGTGGGCAATCAATGCTAAATTCCTTGTCAAAAACAGAAGATGAAAAGAAATTGGTCATCAACGCATTGGGGCGTAAATGGGAGTACACTTTTACAACGCTGGTAGTATTTGGAGGTGCCTTTTTTGCATCGTTCCCACTATTTTACGCTACAAGTTTTGGCGGTGCATATTGGGTTTGGATGCTGATTTTGTTCTCTTTTATAGTGCAGGCTGTGTCATATGAATTTCAATCTAAGCCGGGTAATGTATTTGGCCCAAAAACTTACCGGGCATTCTTGTTCTTCAACGGAGTTGTGGGAACCTTCGTACTGGGAGTTGCTGTTGCTACTTTCTTTACCGGATCGGAATTTACGATCAACAAGGTGAATTTAGTAACTTTCGGAGCCGCATCAAATGTAATGAGTGGATGGGATAATCCGCTTCATGGTCTTGAAGCTTTGGGGAATCTTAGAAATTGGTTTTTAGGACTTGCCGTCCTCTTTCTGGCAAGGACAATGGCAAGCTTGTTTTTTGTAAACAGGTTAGAGCATGATGTGCTACATGAGAGATCAAGAAAATATACGTTATATAATGGTGTTCCGTTTGTTGTTTTCTTCCTTGCTTTCTTAATCTGGACATTGGTTTCTGATGGATATGCAGTTGACCCTGATACTAAAGTCGTATCTATGGAAGCCTATAAATATCTTAACAACTTTATCCAGATGCCGGTTGTACTGGTTATTTTCCTGATTGGTGTTGCAGGAGTTTTATGGGGAATTTTTGGTACTGTGCTAAACAAATCGTTCAATAAGGGGATATGGTTCGCAGGAATTGGAACAGTGTTAACTGTAACGATGCTGCTTTTGGTTGCCGGATATAACAACACTGCCTATTATCCTTCTTATACTAATTTGCAAAGTTCGCTTACCGTACAAAATTCATCATCGAGTGAGTTTACATTAACGGCAATGGCAGTAGTATCACTTTTGGTTCCTTTCGTTCTTGCCTATATCGTTTACGCGTGGCGAGCGCTGGAAGGAAAGAAACTGAAACTCGAAGACTTGAACGAAGACGGACACGCGTATTAATTGAAAGATAAGAGATATATCGGCTCTTTGAGCAATAAATATCGTGAGACTAAAAAAAAGAGAATGCGCAACGTATTCTCTTTTTTTAGTAAATGATGAACTGAGCAAAATAAAAATTTGTATATTTGCATAAGTATTTTTAACAGATGAGAAGAAAATTAAATAAGTTCCTCTTTTACAATGCTATTATACTTTCTTCATTTTTGCTCTCGTGTAATAACAACACGAAAAGCATGTTCAAAGCAGATAATGGAGTTGATTTTAATACAATAGACATTGAAAAGAAACACTTTCTGGATGATAATCCGGAGAACCCATCTTGCAACCTGACGTTAAGCTTCACATATCCGGAAAGCATTGTTAATTTTGATAGTGAGTCTGCCAGACGTGTTTTTTTAAGAACTGTTGTAGGTGCAAATTATGATAGTTTATCCGTAAAGGAGGCCATTGATAAATATGCACAAAACTATATTGAAAACTATCAAAATGATGCTGAGATTTACAAAGTTAATAAACCAAATCAGGAGAATCAAAGCGATACATTAGATGACTTGTATCTCACCGACGATGAACAATCATATTTGCCCGAAGTTTTCTATTCATACTACGAAAATATTTCCGATTCCATTGTTTATAACCATTACGGCATTATTTCATTTCAAGTGAAGCAAACCAATAACAAAGGCGGGCGAATGTCATATGAAACCATCAGAAATTATGTGCTTGATCTATCGAGTGGCGAGTTGATGGCGGAGGGTGATATTTTTTCTGCAGGTTATGAAGTAGCGTTGCGCCCCATAATTCAGAACTCGTTGCTGGAGGGAAACAATGTGAAATCTGTTCAGGAACTTGAAGATCTGGGCTTTTTCGGTATCGATGAGATCCTGCCGAATAAGAACTTTCTTATTACAGACAAAGGTATTACATACACGTTTAACAAAGGTGAGTATTCGGCTTATCAGTTGGATGCACCAGAAATATTCATTCCTTATGGATCCATCCGCTCCTTGTTGCGCGAGGGCTCTGTAGTTTCCAAATTATCCCGATTGTAGTGAGTATTATCGAGAAATACTTCCCATCACTCTCTACGAGACAGAAAGAGCAGTTTAGTGCACTTTTTGACTTGTATCTTGATTGGAACTCCAAAATAAATGTCATATCCCGGAAAGATATCGACAATCTTTATTTGCATCATGTTTTACATTCGCTTGCCATTGCAAAATACATCTGCTTTCAGCCAAAAACATCCATTATGGATGTTGGAACCGGCGGCGGATTTCCCGGTGTGCCACTGGCCATATTTTTCCCTGAAGTCAATTTTTTGCTGTTAGACAGTATCGGGAAAAAAGTGAGAGTTGCCCGCGAAATATCGCAAGCCATAGGCTTGCAAAACGTTGAGTTTGCACACTCACGCATGGAAGACGAGAAGCGAAAATTCGACTTTATTGTCAGTCGTGCTGTTATGCCATTATCTGATCTTGTAAAGATTGTCGGGAAAAATATCTCGTCCGAACAAAAAAATGCACTTCCTAACGGAATTATCTGTCTGAAAGGCGGCGATCTAACATCAGAACTTTCTCCATTTAAAAATAAAGTTGAATCTTTTTCGCTCAACAAATACTTCTCCGAACCCTTTTTTGATACAAAGAAATTGATTTACCTGCCGGTGTGAAACCGCTGTTTAAATTAGTTTAACAAAGAGTAAAACGAAACAGTAAGCTTTTTATGTAATAAAACCACATAGACTTTGTCATCAAAAAAATAAGATATATATTTGTTTTTTTAATC
Source organism: Bacteroidales bacterium UBA1035 (assembly GCA_002316835.1). GTDB lineage: Bacteria > Bacteroidota > Bacteroidia > Bacteroidales > Dysgonomonadaceae > Petrimonas. The sequence goes on from DCEG01000037.1 coordinate 28,340, forward strand.
ACAGCAATCTGCATCCTATAGAATTTCCATACTTAGAATCCGAGGTTCAAATTCTGATGTAGATATTAATATATCTTATTTTAATGTATAATAGCAAGTTATCCGGCAACGTGAAAACTCCGTTATCCGGTCGAATTTATCGTTTCTTCTTTGTTACAGCTTTAACAATCATATTTACACTAGGTTGCATGTGGGGAGCCATCAATTTGCTCCTAATAGGGCTTGAAAAGAGCTTCCATGGTATCGATTACTCTTGGGTGCTTGCACATGGGCACGCTATGGTGTTTGGCTTTGTAGGTCTCTTTATTATGGGATTTTCATTTCAGGCAATACCACGCTTTACACAAATGTCTTTGTGGAAACCTCGTTTAGCTGTTGCAACACTGCCTCTCATGATTGCAGGTATTCTGTTGCAAACAGTAGCTCATGTGATGGCAACACAACCACCTTATCTTTTTTTGGGAGTTTTTGCAGGTGGACTACAATTAATTGCAGTTCTGATTTATGCAACTGTCATTATTAGAACCCTGCGCAGTGCACCTGTAAAGACAACAAGTGACGGTTTTGTTTATTCAGCAATTGGTTGGTTTCTGTTGGCGGCCATTCTGAATCCGATAATTTTTGTTCTTTTTGAAGGAGCAGCGACACCGGAAGAGTTTCTCTATAACGTTTCTGCTTTTAATATTCCTTATCGTGATATCCAAACGCTCGGAATTGCTGTAGTGATGATCCTGGGAATATCGCTTCACATCTTGCCGCACGCTTTTGGATTTCGAGAGCCTTCATTGCGTTGGATAAAATTCTTACTGTGGGGCGTGAACGGAGCTGTTCTTTTTGGCATTATTGCATTTACGGCAGGTATGACTACCGGCGTTCACTGGTGGCATGCCGCAAACGGTATATCCTATATTATATTGTTGGTGGCAGCTATTGGCACACCTCTTCAGTTCGGGTTGTTTAAACGTACAAGTATCAAGGACAGGAGTCTTAAGTTTATCAGGGCGGCCTATATTTGGTTTATTGTGGCTGCGTTGCTTTTGACATTTGGCCCATATTATATGTTTGGTATTTATCTTCCCTTGACAGGTGGTGAGAATCCATTCTCGCACGCCTACTTTGGCGCTTATCGCCATGCATTGACAGTTGGCTTTATTATGATGATGATTGTTGGGATTTCTGCCAAGGTTGTACCCATTTTTTCAGGCACTGATATGCGAAAAACAAGCTCATTATGGACAGTTTTTATCTTGCTAAACTTAGGCAATGCCTGGCGCATTACATCACAAATAACTACTGACTTTTATTCGCAAGCGTTTTGGGTTATAGGTGTTTCCGGTTTTATTGAACTTACTGCACTTGGTTTGTGGGGTTACGAGTTAGTTAAAAATATACGGGATGGGAAACGGTTGCGTGAGGCTAACCTATAACAAGAAAAATTACTTACGTTTTATGCTACTTACAAATTGCTTTTTCGGTAGTATGTGTTAAAATATACAAGCACTTATTGAAATTTCAATAGGTGCTTTGTTTTTGTTACGTGCCTGTGATAAGTTTCTCGACGTAAACTCTGCTCTTCTGTGATTTGATATAAATTTCTGCTTTATATGCCTCACTTTTGTATGATATTCTTTTTGGTAAACTATTTTCCATGGTACACCGGATTTCATAAAATTACTTCTTCCTGTGTTGTGTCGTTTAAGTCTATCTTTATATAACAAAAAAACCGAACGCATATTGCATTCGGTTTCAGTTGTGGGCGTTGACGGATTCGAACCGCCGACCCTCTGCTTGTAAGGCAGATGCTC
>DCEG01000037.1:30232-60868 GCA_002316835.1 Bacteroidales bacterium UBA1035
GTGGGCGTTGACGGATTCGAACCGCCGACCCTCTGCTTGTAAGGCAGATGCTCTGAACCAGCTGAGCTAAACGCCCGAAAAACACTTTTTCTCATCTTTTCTATCTCGCTTGGCAGTTGCTTTCTGAAAAAGTGATGCAAAGATAAGCCGATTTTAGTTTGTGACAAAATATTTTGCAAATATTTTTACAAATATTTTTACGGCACTGTAATTATGACTATTTTTGTACTCTCAATTGAAAGAAAAATTGGAAGTTACTTATTCGGTAAGTACTGAAAATCAAAATATGATGAGTGAAGTAGGGTAGAAAGCGATTTTCATCCACTTCGAAATCTGTAAAACCAATGCGTTAACAAATGAAACTCGACGAACTATCCGCCATTTCCCCTATTGACGGACGATATAGAGACAAAACCAGTGAATTGGCTGTCTATTTCTCTGAATATGCTCTGATCAAATACCGCTCACAAGTAGAAGTGGAATATTTTATTTCACTTTGCAGACTTGGAATTTCACCACTTGATAAAGTGGATAAGTCTGTTTTTAGCGTTTTGAGAAAGATTACTGAAGACTTCTCGGAAAAAGATGCACAGCGCATTAAAGATATTGAAAAGGTAACGAACCACGATGTTAAAGCAGTAGAATATTTTCTGAAAGAAAAATTTGACGAATTACATCTCGAAGAATTTAAAGAATTCATTCATTTTGGACTTACGTCGCAGGATATCAACAATACGGCAACACCGATGATGTGGAAAGACGCATTGCAAAAAGCATATATTCCGCAGTTGGAAGATTTGATTTCGTTGATCGGTAAGTTTGCCGAAGACTGGAAGGAAGTCTCTATGCTGGCTCGCACACACGGACAACCGGCTTCACCTACACGACTGGGAAAAGAAATAAAGGTTTTTGAGTATAGGCTTCGAAACCAAACTGAAGTATTGAAGCATATTCCCGCAAAAGCTAAATTCGGTGGTGCAACAGGCAATTTCAATGCTCACAAGGTTGCATATCCGCAAGTTGATTGGAAGGATTTTGGAAATAAGTTTTTGTTGGACAATTTAGGATTGATTCGCGAGGAGTACACCACACAAATATCCAACTATGATGCTTTGGCGGCTTCGTTCGACGCTCTTAAGCGCATCAATACGATTCTTATTGACTTTACGCGTGACATGTGGCAATACATTTCGATGGAATATTTCAAACAGCGTATCAAAGAAGGTGAAGTAGGGTCATCGGCCATGCCGCACAAAGTAAATCCCATCGATTTTGAAAATGCTGAGGGAAATTTAGGTATCGCCAACGCCTTGTTGGAACATTTGGCTGCAAAACTTCCAATTTCGAGGCTACAACGGGATTTAACTGATTCGACAGTGATACGTAACATTGGAATGCCATTGGCACATGGATTAATTGCAGTAAAAAGTACAACAAAAGGCCTGCATAAGTTGTTGTTAAATGAAGAAGCCATAGAACGAGATTTAGAAAATAATTGGGCAGTAGTGGCAGAAGGCATTCAAACCATTCTTCGTCGAGAAGGATATCCAAAGCCTTACGAAGCATTGAAGGATTTAACACGTACAAACCGGCATATTACAAGAGAAAGTATTTCGAATTTCATAGATACGTTAGACGTTAACAAAGAAATAAAGAAAGAACTAAAGGCAATATCACCAAAAAATTATACAGGAATTTAATTGGCAGAAATAACTTTTCTGCACAAGACATGGAAACAAAAAAGTTTTAGGTAATTATTTAAAAAAGAAACCGTGAGGTTATTGATAATTAAAATTTAGAAAGGGAAAAATGACAACTAACAACAACGATTCGCGACCCAGCCGGAGTTATGGCAACGCGAACAATGAGAGACACTCTTCTTCAAACAGAAATTACAACATTGAGAGAAGACCACAGCGCGAAGATGGCAACTATCGTCCGTCTTATGAGGAGAACTATAACCGGAACTACGACAATAATCCTAGCAGTTCCGATGGAGGTAAGAAGCGACGTCCGAGAGTAGGAGAGAGAGTATCTTCCGGAGGTCACAGTGGAGGCGGAGGTGAAAGAAATTACAACACATACAGTAATGCCCCGGGCAGGAGCCGGAACGTTCAGCCTGTGAGTCATGGTTCGCAGGGCCCGAAAAAACTCGTAAAGAAGAAAAAAATATTTAAGCAGATTAAATACAAGGAGAATGCTGATCCCACGGCTCCTATTCGTCTCAATAAATACCTGGCTAATGCCGGAGTTTGTTCGCGTCGCGAAGCCGATGAGTTCATACAGGCCGGTGTTGTGAAAGTAAATGGTGAGGTGGTTACCGAATTAGGTACAAAAATTACTCGTGCCGATGAAGTGATGTTCAACGATCAACCGGTAACGTTGGAAAGTAAAGTTTATGTTTTGCTGAATAAACCAAAAGGATTCGTTACTACGACCGACGATCCCGAAAATCGCAAAACGGTGATGGATTTAGTAAAAGCGGCTTGTAAAGAGCGAATTTATCCTGTAGGACGCCTTGACAGAGCTACAACGGGAGTTTTGCTTTTAACAAATGACGGAGATCTGGCATCAAAACTCACACACCCGAAATATGAAAAACGTAAAATCTATCAGGTGTGGCTTGATAAACCGGTTGCTATGGAACATATGCAAGCCATTGCCGATGGTATAGAACTGGAAGACGGTGAAATTCATGCTGATGCCATTAGTTACGTCACTGAAGAAGATTTGAGCCAGGTAGGTATTGAAATTCACTCGGGAAAAAATCGTGTTGTCCGTCGTGTTTTTGAGAAATTAGGTTATCGGGTTGTGAAACTTGACAGGGTATATTTTGCAGGATTAACGAAGAAAAATCTTTCGCGCGGAAAATGGCGTTATCTATCGGAAAAAGAAGTAAATATGCTCAGGATGGGAGCATTTGATTAAAACAAGAACCCCCAACCTCCTAAAGTGGGCTTTGGGGATTGAACCATTCATTATTGAAATAATTTAAGTCACTCTGTTTCAGTATGATTTTTCGGAAACAGATTAATAAAAATAGACAGTAAAAGTCCCCTTCAGGGGATTTAGGGGTTATTATGAAACAACTAAAGAGAACAAAGATTGCCGATGCGTTAAAGTCGGAAAAAACCGAAATAGAAGTAAACGTAAAAGGTTGGGTACGTACCCGTCGTGGAAATAAAAACGTTAGTTTTGTAGCGTTAAATGACGGAACAACCATTAATAATATTCAGTTAGTCATAGATATCGCACAATTTGGTGAAGAATATCTTAAACCCATTACCACAGGTGCCTGCCTGAATGTAAACGGTAAACTGGTTGAGTCACAGGGACAGGGACAGTCGATGGAAATTCAGGTGACTGAGATTGAAATTTATGGAACTGCTGATCCGGCAACTTATCCATTGCAGAAAAAAGGGCATTCGTTGGAGTTTTTACGTGAGATAGCATATCTTCGACCGCGTACTAATACCTTTGGCGCTATTTTCAGGATGCGCCACCATATGTCGTACGCCATTCACAAGTATTTTAACGATCGTGGATTTTACTATTTCCATACGCCTATTATCACTGCTTCAGATGCTGAAGGTGCCGGTTCTATGTTTGAGGTTACAACATTGGATATGAACAATGTGCCTAAAACAGAGGAAGGCAAAATCAATTTTTCAGAAGACTTTTTCGGTCGTCAAACTAACCTGACGGTTTCAGGACAACTCGAAGGCGAGCTTGGTGCGATGGCTTTGGGTGCGATTTATACTTTCGGCCCAACTTTCCGTGCTGAAAACTCAAATACTCCACGCCACCTGGCAGAGTTTTGGATGATTGAACCTGAGGTAGCATTTAACAATATCACCGACAATATGAATCTGGCTGAAGATTTTCTGAAATACCTAATTCAGTACGCGTTGGATAATTGTATGGAGGATATCGAGTTTCTTGCAAAAATGTACGATAGTGAGTTGATTGATCGTCTAAAATTTGTGGTTGACAACGATTTTGTGCGTTTATCTTACACCGAAGGTGTGAAAATTCTGGAAGAATCGGGACACAAATTCGAATTTCCGGTATATTGGGGTGCTGATCTGCAATCGGAACACGAACGCTATTTAGTGGAGAAACATTTCAAATGTCCTGTGATTTTGACTGATTATCCGAAAGATATTAAATCGTTCTACATGAAGCAGAACGAAGATGGAAAAACTGTTCGTGCTATGGATGTACTTTTTCCGAAAATCGGTGAAATCATTGGCGGGTCGGAACGTGAAGCCGATTACGATAAATTGATGCAACGTGTGAAAGAGATGGATATGCACATTGATCCGATCTGGTGGTATATTGACATCCGCAAATTCGGAACAGCTCCACACGCCGGGTTCGGACTTGGTTTCGAACGTTTGATGCTCTTTGTTACGGGAATGACTAACATTCGCGATGTAATTCCGTTCCCAAGAACACCGAATAACGCTGAGTTTTAAGAACTATTTTTAAATGAAGAATATACGCAATTTTTGCATCATAGCTCATATCGATCACGGAAAAAGTACGCTTGCCGATCGCTTGTTGGAATTCACCAAAACGATTGATAAAGATCAAAAGTCCCAGGTGCTTGACAGTATGGATCTGGAACGTGAACGCGGCATCACTATTAAGAGTACCGCCGTTCAGATGGATTATGAGTATGGTGGTGAGAAATATATTTTAAACTTAATAGATACTCCGGGACACGTGGATTTTTCGTACGAAGTATCCCGATCCATTGCCGCTTGTGAAGGAGCCTTACTGATTGTAGATGCTGCACAGGGAATTCAGGCGCAAACCATCTCCAACGTCTATATGGCTATCGAACATGATTTGGAGATTATTCCTATTGTTAACAAAGTAGACCTGGAGAGTGCAATGCCCGATGAAGTAGAAGATCAGATCATTGAACTGCTTGGAATTCCACGAACTGACATTATTCGTGCGAGCGGAAAAACAGGAATTGGGATCGAAGAGATCCTCTCAGCGGTTATCGAACGTGTGCCTGCACCGCAAGGTGATCCTGACGCTCCGCTTCAGGCATTGATTTTCGATTCGGTATTTAATTCGTTTCGTGGAATTATTGCTTATTTTAAGATCGTAAACGGAAGTATTGCCAAAGGCGATTTGGTGAAATTTGTTAATACGGGAAAGGAATACGATGCAGATGAAGTAGGTATTCTACGTCTTGGAATGGAGCCTCGTCAAAGTGTGGGTTGCGGTAACGTAGGTTATATTATTTCCGGGATTAAAACATCTAAGGAAGTAAAAGTAGGTGACACTATTACGCACGTTAAAAATCCGTGTGAAAAAGCTATTTCAGGTTTCGAAGAAGTAAAGCCGATGGTTTTTGCCGGTGTTTATCCCATAGAGAGTGAAGATTTTGAGAATTTGCGTGCATCACTTGAAAAATTACAATTAAATGATGCCTCGCTCACATTCCAACCCGAGTCGTCGGTTGCGTTAGGTTTTGGATTTCGTTGTGGTTTTCTCGGATTATTGCACATGGAGATAATTCAGGAACGCTTGGAACGTGAATTTAATATGGACGTGATTACTACTGTTCCCAACGTTTCGTACAAGGTGTACGATAAAAAAGGGATCATGAAGGAAGTGCACAATCCCGCGGGATTACCCGATCCAACGCTCATCGAACATATCGATGAACCGTACATTCGTTCATCAATAATTACAAGCACCACGTACATCGGACCGATTATGACATTGTGTCTCGGTAAGCGCGGTATTCTTATTAAACAGGAGTATATCTCGGGTGATAGGGTGGAAATTATTTTTGATTTGCCGTTAGGTGAAATTGTTATTGATTTTTACGATAAATTGAAAAGTATATCCAAGGGATATGCTTCATTCGATTATCATATTCACGATTTTCGTCCCTCAAAACTGGTTAAACTCGATATCCTGCTCAACGGCGAGCCGGTAGATGCGCTTTCCACACTTACTCACGCTGATAATGCACAGTCCTTCGGACGCAGAATGTGTGAGAAACTGAAAGAGTTAATTCCGCGTCAGCAATTCGATATCGCCATTCAGGCGGCAATCGGGGCAAAAATTATTGCCCGGGAAACGGTGAAAGCCGTTCGCAAAGACGTTACTGCTAAATGTTACGGTGGTGATATTTCGCGTAAACGAAAGTTGCTTGAAAAGCAAAAAGAAGGTAAAAAGCGAATGAAACAAGTGGGTAACGTAGAAGTTCCGCAGAAGGCATTTCTGGCAGTGCTAAAACTTGATTAAACAGCTATATAAACAAAATCTCCCTGAATTTCGGGGAGATTTTTTATTGATATATTTTAGAACTGTTTTTTAGCGATTTTTGTCATCCTTTGCTGGAATGGAAGTTGCTTGTTTCATGGTTAAATTGCCATTATATTTTCCACCCATTTCTATTTCCACATTATCAGCTTGAATATTTCCGTTTACCACTCCGGTGTTTTTTATATTCAATTCCTTACATTCTATATCCCCAAAAATATTTCCGTAAATAATAATGCGGTCACTTTTTAAATTCCCGATCACTTTGGCCTTTTCGCCGATCACAATACCTTTTGACAGAGACAAATTTCCTTCAATAGTACCGTCAATGCGTATAATGTTTTCTCCTTTAATGTCGCCTTTAAAGATGATATCAATACCAATTACGGTGTCTATTGCTTGTGATTCAATGGAATGATTGCTGCTTTTGCGGTTGCTTTTCATTTGGTATTATTATTGAAAATTGAAGTAGTCGTTCGGGTTTACTTTTTCGTTGTTTTTAATAATTTCGTAATGAAGGTGTGGTCCTGAGCTTCGTCCTGTACTCCCAAGCTTACCGATAATTTGTCCGGATTCAATTTTGTCGCTTTCCGAAACAGATATTTCCGACAAATGGCCGTAAAGTGTTTTCAAATTATTTTCGTGCTTTACAATCACGCACTTTCCGTATCCTCCATACCAACCGGCAAATTCCACTGTGCCGTTTGCGGTTGTTCTAATCGAAGCGCCTCTTTCACCTTTAATATCGATTCCTGAATGATACTCAGCGCCGTGTCCTGTAAATGGATTTCTTCTGTAGCCGTATTTTGAGATGATGTTATCTGAAAGAGTAGGATTTCCAATAGGAACACTTTTTAAAGTTTCCTCTAAATCATTGAGTTGTTCTTTGTAAAAATCGGCTAATTCATTAATTTTTATCACATCTATGTTTTCGGGACCACCCATATTCTCAAAGTTCATTTGAGCAAGTCCTCGCGAGTCTAATAATTGATTTATCCGGAATATACTTTCATCAATCGATTGAAAGGTCTGGCGAGCTTTGGGGACGTTAATAAGATTTTTTATTTTATCGGCCTTTTCTATTTCAGCCTGATATATTTCACTGGTACGATGAAATATAGTAAACCCCAATGCCGTAATTAAGCAAAGAATAACTAAAACAACTACAGCGAAGTATTTTTTCCAATGCAGAAGTAACTTAGTCGGAATAAGAAGGGTTCTGTTTCCTTTTCCCTCTGTATTAATAATTAAAATGGATGTTTTGCGATTGCGCATTTTGATTTTCCGGAAAAAGCACAAAGAAATTTTTGCAAAAATAATTTTTTATTTTGAAAGGGATATTAACCTTTATGGTAAAAAATCTAAAATTATTCCTAAAGTGTTTCATTTGTTTCTAATTATAACACTTTGTTGAAAATATTCTCACTTTTTTATTCTGTAGCCTAAATTTTATGCAATGTTGTTTTTTTGCTTAATTTTGTTTTTGTAACAGCCAATATAATTTTGAAAAATAGTATATTATTGATTCTTAGTATAAATAATTAAAATAATTACAAAAATGAAATCAAAACTCTTTTTATTGACACTTTTTGTTATCAGTAGTATATCGTTTGCTAATGCGCAATACGTGAATGAAGTAGCAATAAGCGACATCGATGCTGATTATGTGATGGTCTGGTCGGATTCGGGACCGATTTTAAGTACTAAAGTAACTGTTCGTATTGATTACGGTCAAGGGGGAAGAACACCTCAAATTACCGACGAACGCCGCCGCCCAATGACGTTCAACGGAATGCTTGGTGTTCTTAATATGATGAGCCGGAATGGATTTGAACTCTTTGAAATCATCCGCAGTGAAAAAGATAATCAGGAATTTTATTTATTAAGGAGAAAAAACTCGTTTTCTGACTACAATAACAGTGGAACTGTGGATTACGACTCAAGCCTACGGAGCCGTTAATAAAAAACAGCTTAATCAATTACAAAAGAACCTGAATCAGGTTCTTTTTTATTTTCCTATCGGTCTGCGATTTTGACCAATCACACCTGTTAAATTATCTCCTAAATCCACTCGGGCGCTGTCTGCAATTTTCTGTAATTTTTCTACAATTTGCGGGTATTCTGAAAGCACATCATATCTTTCACCGGGATCGCGACGTAAATCGAATAAGAGCATCGTTTCCAAAGGCTCATTTTCGTTGACTTTTCCAGGTAGTCCATCTTTTCCAGGTAAGAATCCTTCGTATGTACGGTGTTTATGTGGAAAAATCAATTTATACGTACCATCGGTGACAGCTTCTAAATCGTTTTCACGATAATAATACAGGAATGATTCTCTGGGATTAGCATTTTTCTCCTGAAGGATCAAAGTCATCAAACTTACACCGTCAATTTTGTGGCTGGGTAACTCAGCGTTGCTTATTTCCGCCAATGTGGGCAATATATCGATAGCAGATGCCAGTTTGTTAGTCACGCTGCCCGGTCTTATTTTTCCTGTCCATTTCATCATACAGGGAACACGTTGTCCTCCTTCAAAAGATGTTCCTTTACCTTCACGTAAACCACCCGTGGAACCGGCATGATTACCGTAATTGATCCACGGCCCATTATCGGAAGTAACAATCACTAACGTATTTTCATCCAAATCTAATTCTTCCAGTTTATTCAGTATTTCTCCGATACTCCAGTCGATTTCCATCATTACATCACCATAAAGTCCTTGTTCACTTTTTCCCTTAAATTTGTCAGAAACAAATAGCGGAACGTGTGGCATTGGATGAGCTAAATATATAAAAAAAGGATTATTTCTATTTTTTTCAATAAAGTTGATAGTTCTATTGGTAAAATCTGTGGTAAAACAGCTCTGATCTGGATTTAGCTCGATGGTTTCCGAACCTTCTATAAGTGGGAGTGGTGGAAATTTTGCTGTCGGATGATTAGGCCACATATCGTTGGAATAGGGGATTCCGTAATATTCGTCAAATCCGTGGTTTGTTGGTAAAAATTGAGGAAGATGTCCCAAATGCCATTTTCCGTAAATAGCTGTTTTGTAGCCTTTTTGTTTCAACAACTCAGCAATGGTCATTTCTTTCTCGTTAATACCGGTTGTGGCTGATGGCCCCGGAGCTCCGTTTATTCCGATTCTATTGGGATAACACCCAGTCAATAATCCGGCACGCGATGCACCACTTACAGCCTGAGCGGAATAGAAATGGGTGAACATCATTCCATCATGCGCCATCTTGTCCAGATTTGGAGTTTTATAGTTTGTTGCACCGGTAAGGCTCAAATCTCCGTAACCCATATCGTCCATCATAATCAACACGAAATTGGTCGGTAGTTGTGCAAAACTATATACAGGAGACAGACAGGCCGCCGAAAGAATAATTTTTGGTATTGGTTTCATGTATTTCGAAATAAAAATTCAACTTTTATGCAAATTAACGAGAAAAATCTTATTCCTAAAAGCAAAATAGAATTTAGCTCAGCCGAATTTATGAAAAAGGCACTCCAATTGCTCAGAATGCCTTTTAAACAAAATAATAAATAAAAGTAGAGAGTTGTGCAGAAAATAAATTCTGCATTTTTTAATTTAGGAATGCCACGAAAGTAGGATTTATTCCCACCGCTTTAAGCGAATATTTCAGTTTTCTGTTTTTATCAAAACAATGTACATTTCCGGGGTTGGTGTAATCTGTCTCAGTCAGAAAAACATCACCCGAGAATGCATCAACTGAAATATTATACGGAGTAGGTATTTTTGTTCCGTCGGTGATAAAGTTCTGAATTGCTATTTTTTCGTTCAAACAATCATAAACAGTAATGAGGCTTTGTGAATAATCATCAATAATTATGTAAGCTTTGTCATTTACATACGTAAGTTTGTTTGGCTGTATGTTCTCGATTGTTTCTACTTTTTCGGTTGAAACATTAATTTTCTTTAATGACGCATCTGCTACTTTTGTCCATCCTTGCCAAATAGCACTTGTAGCAACATAAATATCTCCTTGTGAATCGGCAAAAATATGAACGGGGTTTTTTCCGACTTCAATTTTCTTTTCTTCTTTAAAACTTTTTATATCAACAACAGAAACAGTTGTATCGTAATTGCCCGTTTCGAAATCCAATCCCCCGGAGTTTGCTACATAAATTTTGTTGTTTTTTATACAAATCCCCTCAGGATCACGTCCAACAGTAGCTGAACCGTCAATGGAAAGAGAAAGAGTATCGATACGCGTTACAGTATCATCAAAAGAAGTAACGTAAACCTTTCCTCCGTATGCTGCAACGCGTCTAGGTTGCTTGCTTTTCCCATCGGCAGTTTTCATAGCAATTTGCTTTAGAGATTTTCCATTTTTACCATCAATTATTTCAATTGTGCTTGAGACGTTCATTACAACGTAAATTTTTGAACCGTATCTGAGCATATCGTTTCCCGTATCACCCAAGCCACGCTTGTTTACTGTAAGGAAGTAGTTTTTATCTAACACACCCGATTCCAAATCGTACTGTGCCAATGTGCTATTATTTTGTCCCATTCCACCTTCATTTAAGATGAGAAGTTTTTTCGCCTCTTTCGGAATATTATTCTCAATAGGATTATCCACATCGGAACATGAAGCCAGAAATAATGCTGTAAAAGCCATCAAAGAAAAAATAATTTTTTTCATATTCAGTTATATTTAAGAAATTAAAAATTAATAGAAATAGTTGCCCTGTACGAACGTCCCGGCATAGGATAATTGCGCACTATCTGATAGTTTTTGTTTAACAGATTCAGTCCTTCAACCATTAAACCCATGTTACCAAAACGTGTATTTATTTTTTTGAAAACGGATAAACTGTGGTCAGTATAACCGTTTAATTTAAATTCTTTACTGTTGTAATTGCCCGAATAACGAATTCCTGACCAAATAAGCGAATATGCTGCGTTTAACCAGGGCATTTCCAGTGCTGCTCTTGCTGAGCCCGAATGGCGAGGAGTATACGCAATTTGATGCTTGTAGTTGGGAGCTGTTGAGTTGGTTATATCTATGGCTTGCTGAAAAGTATATGCGGTTCCTAAATACAGATGTATTTTTTTGGAAAGTTCAACAGCACTTTCAGCAGTTACATCTACTCCGTTGATTTTTACTTTACCAAGATTCATCATTGTCCATTGATGCAGATTTCCGGCAGGAAATGCTATAATTTTATTTTTGATGTTATTGCGATAAGTATCTGCCGAAAATTTTAGCAAAGGTAATTTATCCCTAATCACGGTAGCAAAAGTTATTCCGATATTGAATTGATCGGCATTTTCGGGAAGCAGGTTACGCTGTCCTATAATCGGATAATACAAATCGTTGAATGTAGGCAGTCGGAAACTATTTTTATAGAATATCCGGAAACGTAAATCGATATTGTTGAACGGTTTCACGGATGCGCTAATGTATGGAGAAAATTTTTGCCGATTATCAGCTGCTTCGCCCACTTTTACCGATTCAACAGTTTGTGTGTAAAGTATATTAGCTGTTGCAAGAATGTGATTACTTACCCATTTCGCTGCTACTACCGACTGTGACGTGAACCGGGTAGGGGTAGCGAAGTTGTCTCGATTTGCCCGCATAATCGTTGCAGATAAATCTGAAGATGCAACAAATGATAATTTCTCAAATGCTTTGAAGAGAACGGACAGAGAACCGTAGGTTTCGTTCTGTTTGAAGATATCGTTAATTTCGCCGGATGCGCCTAAATATGTGGGGTCCAAATACCGTAGATAACCACGATTATATTTGGCATTTGCTTGCATCACCCATCTTGGGGAAAACGAATGTTCCAAATGTCCTTGTGTGAAAAAAGTTTTATCCCACAAACGTTGTTTGGAGAAGTTTTGAGTATTGTAGTAAATGGTAGCACCAGGCAAACCACGTTCCGATTGGTAATAATAGACTCGTATATTGGCATTTGTTTTTTCGGAAAAATCGGCAAAAAGTGCCGTTTCTAACCGCAGGTTTTCAACATCCGTATTTTCACGCTTTTCTACCGATGAACTATCAACGCCTTCGGCTCCATATTGCAACATATACGGATACCTGCTATGTGCAGACATCCACTCGCCACTAAACGAAGATGAGAGTTTGCTGTTCCATTTAACATTCGAGTAAAGTGAGGGGTTGATTAATCCGAATGAACCACCTTTCAGGCTGATTTTCCCATTGGTTTTTTCATTGCTTTTAAATGTTGGAGCAATTGTTTGTATATTGAGTACCGATGCTGATGCAAATATTCGTGCCGGTTGAAAAATTGCATCGCTGTGTCCGCTGTTCAGTGAAAGGGTTTCAACGTTTTCCAATGAAAACCGCCCGATATCTGTTTGTCCTGTTTGTACATCGGTTACGGTAATTCCATTGTAATTTACCGCTGTGTGGTTTGCGCCGAGACTTCTTACCGAAACGGTCTTTAATCCACCAATTCCGCCAAAATCTTTCACTGTAACGCCTGAAAAGTGTTTCACAGCATCTGAAACCTGTAATGAATTTAAGTTTCTGATTTCTTTTTCCGAGAGTATTTGCATAGGAGTAGTGGATCGGATCTCGCGGTCAGAAAACCGCTCTGTAATTACCACTTCAGGCAAATGCTGCAAACTATCGAGACTGGTTTGAGCCAATAGCGAAGAATTTACTACACAAAGCAGAGCAATAAAGATGAACTGCTTTGTCGGATGTATTATCCAACTGTTAGTGTTTGCCCGGATTGAAAATTCTCGCAATGGGGAAATTGCAAAACGCGACAATATAATTATACTAAAAAAATTCATCTTATACCGAATTATAATTCCGGCAAAGCATTTTGAAAATGAAGCGCGTAAAATAAAAGTAAGTTTTGTTCGCGAGTCGTTTTCAAGCTTTATTCCCGAAAGCCATTAACATTGATGAAACAGTGGCAGGTCTTCTGACTTACTCCCGTGTCTGAACGCCTTCCCGAGACTTTTTTCGCTCGCGCGAGTTTGTAACTCATGCATTGGCGGTCTCAGTGGCAAAAGGTGTTTGCTCAGCACGTAAAACGAAGTTCACAGCAGCGGGTCTGTCCAGGATTTTCACCTGATTCCCTTTTCATTACGGATTCCGGAGCCAAATTTGGAATTCGTAACACCAATATTTCAGAGGCAAAGATAGGTAAAATAATCGAAAGGAGTCACAATTACTTTAAGTAAAGAATAATAATTATTACAATATTACAGGCAGTTATTCTTTAAATAAATAAAAACCCTATATTTGTGTTATGAACGATAAACTCAAATTCAGTGTTGCAGATCATCTATTCAGTATTGAGACTTCCGATAGAGTGTTAAATACTAAAATGATGTCTAATTACGTTCCGTTTCATGTTAGAAATGATGTGCATAGGGATTTCTTATTTAATTTAAAAGGAAACGAGAAAGTTCACCTCCCGGATATTCCATCGGATGATATCCTTGAATTGAACGGTGCTAAGTATAAGATATATAACACACCGGATGGAGTGGTTGTTTCTGTGAAACAGGATGACAAAGAACATCGATTTTTTGCTTCATCCGACTGGAGAGAGATTGTTTCAGATCTTACGTTTATTGACGAGCGTGAAGTTACTTTTCTCAATAGTTTTTTGAGAATTGCTTTTGGGATGTCCTCTATTCAAAGATACAAAACAATTAAAATTCATGCATCTGTAACTGAATTAAACGGTAAAGCACTTGTTTTCTTAGGCAAAAGTGGAACAGGCAAGAGTACACACAGTAGGCTTTGGCGGGAATATGTGCCAGGTTGTACATTATTGAATGATGATGAGCCACTGGTTCGGGTTTTCGAGAACAAAGTGCAGGTTTACGGAGCACCGTGGAGTGGAAGTACACCTTGCTATAGAAACGAATCTGCAGAAGTGGTCGCTTTTGTACATTTATACCAAAGTCCCGAAAATAAACTAACTAACTTAAAGAGTGTGAAAGCTTTGTCTTCATTATATACTTCTGCCGCTATGCTTAGGTCGGATATCGAAAATAAAAACAGGGTATTAGACGTGATAACAGAAATATTGGAACGTGTTCCGGTTTATCGGCTCGATTGCCGAGCCGATTATGAAGCCGTGTCATTAACCAGATCATTATTGCCGTAATATGGAGCCCCTGATTGTTCCAAACGATATTTTCTTTTCGCACATTATAGACGAAATAAATTCACATAATATCGTGAGAATTCCTGTAAAAGGAAACAGTATGCTGCCTTTTATCCGCCCATTTTCGGATGAAATTGAATTAACGGAATTGAATGAAAAGTCTTTCGAAAAGGGAAATATAGTTTTGGGTAAAACAAAAGAAAACAGGTATATTGTTCATCGGATTGAAAAAGTAAAACAGGACACAATCATATTGAGAGGCGATGGTAATTTATCTCTGCGTGAAATTTGTGATAAAAACAATATCTTTGCTGAAGTAACTTCTGTTTACAGAAGTAACATAAAAATTGAAAAGAATAGTTTTCGGTGGAATTTAGCCAAATATTGTTGGTTTTCAAATCCGTTGTTACGGAGGGTGTTTTTGAAAACTTACCGAATATTTAATAAAATCGGAAATTAAAAGTCTAAAAATCTATCAATCTAAAGAAAGCATGAAAAAAATATTCTATTTGATTACTATCCTGGCATTGTTCATGGCCGCTTGCTCGAGCCCCAAAGGCATGGTGAAAATTGAACCGGATGGAAATGAAATAATTCAGGAGGATTCTCTTGAATATGAATTGATCGTATTCGATGCCGGATTTGAAACATGGTATTTGCTCCAAAATTCTCCGGCCAGATATCGTTCACAGCAATACTACGAAAACTGGAATCAGCAATATGTGTTACAATGGAATTATTTGACGACCCACTCCCGAAGAAGATCGTTCTTTGAGCCTATTATGGGATACGAACCGGGCGTGGATTATGGTTTTGAACTGAATCATAAATTGTTCTACTATTTTCAATATGTGGAGCATGTCCTACGAATACCCATATTGCCTAATCGTCCTGTTGGTGTGGTTTATTAAGTGACGGGTTATGGATTTCCTATTTCGGATATGTTTAAAGCATCAGAAAGGTAATTCGTTAGACACTTCGGAAAACATTTCAACACAAAAGTCTTTACTCTATGCTCTAAAAAATAAATCATATGAGAATAAAAGAAAACATAAAAATCAAACAAATTGGAAATGAATCTATATTGGTTTCCAACGATGAAGGGAATATGAATTACACACGTGTAATATCACTTAATCAGTCTGCCAAATTTTTAATTACTGAAAGTTTCGATCAAGACTTTACTATTGAGGATTGGGCAGAAAGACTGACCGAAAAATATGGAATAAACAAAGCTCAGGCAATAGCAGATTCTCAGGCATTAGTTGAGAAACTTGTACAATCAGGTGTACTTTATGAATGAGCAAGCTGTCACTCTTTTTTTAGAACTGCTTCGTTCTGCCATTTGGAACAAATCTGCCGATGAGAGTTTGTTCCAAAATATAGACTCTGCTGTTTGGAGAGATATAATCAATTTCGGAGAATCGCAAAAAGTTAATGCTTTGTTATACGATGGTGTAATGACTTTGTCTGCCTCATTACGTCCCGAAAGAAAAATTTTGTATAAACTTTTTCTGCAATCTGAAGCCATTGAACAATCGAATGAAGTTTTAATTAAAGAGTTGAAAAATCTTTCATCGGAATATGAGAAGATTAATGTGCCTTTCGTTCTGTTGAAAGGGCAAGGGAATGCTGTATTTTACTCCAACCCTAAACATCGTACTCCGGGAGATATTGATGTTTATTTTTATCAAAAAGGTGATTACGTGAAGGCCAATGAATGGGCGCGTAAACAAGGTTATAAAATGGATCCGGAAAATATTCATCACCAATCGTTTGAATTCAATAAAATACATGTTGAAAATCACAAGGATATTTGTTATTTCGGGATCAAGAACTACGATAATCTCTTAAAAAAAGAGGTGGGTCAGATGATTCAAGATCAGCGTTTTGTTGACCTTGATATTGATGGTTTAAGTGTTAAAATATTACCTTTTGAGTTCAACGCTTTTTTTATTTTCTATCATTTGTTTCATCATTTTATTCATTTAGGTATAGGGCTTCGTCAATTTTACGATTGGTTACTTTTTATGGACAAGAATTCTGATCGGATCGATCAAGAAGAATTTATCCGTCTTACTGAATCGTTTGATTTACTGAAGGCAATGAGAATATTTGCATCGGTTGGCGTGAAATATTTAGGTGTAAAACCATCTGTCTTTCCTTTTGAAGTTGATGTTAATGGAGAGTATGTAGATTTGGTTATGAAAGATGTTTTAAGCGGTGGTAATTTTGGATACGATGTTTTCAAGAAAAAGGCGTTTCAAAACGAGTTGCATAGGAAATGGTACTCTTTTAAATTTTCTACCAGGAGAATACGCAAAATTTCGGCAATGGCACCGCAACATATAAATACTCTCCCAATCAATAAAATAGTTACAAATATAAGAATTCTTCTAAAGAACTAAATGTTGCAATTCCTGAAATTCCTGATAGATATTTCCAAGAGCCATCGTAAAGCATTAATGATAATTACGCTGATCGGTATATTAAGCGTTGCCGTATCGCTTAGCTTCGTGTGGGCTTTGAAAATAGTTATCGACGTAGCATCTGGTGATGCAGAAGGTTCATTGTTTCATTTTTCTCTTATTCTTGTTCTGCTCACATTATTCAGAGTATTGCTGAACGTAGTTGATGTTCGGTATGCGAATATGACGGAAGTAAAAGTTGGGAATTCGATCCGTCAAAAGGTTTTTGCTAACCTACTTTATACAAAGTGGATAGACGCCAGTACATTGCACAGTGGTGATGTATTAACCCGAATCATCAAAGACACAGATGATATAATAAAGACGATGATTTCCACTTTCCCGATGTTAATTACAGCTTCTCTTCAACTTGGCGGCGCTTTCATAATTTTACTTGTAATGGATCCTTTTTTAGCACTTATTCTGGGTATTGGTATGCCGGTTCTATTGCTTTTTAGTAAATCTTACTACGTAAAGATGAGGGATTACACAAGACAGATAAAAGAAAGTGAAAGCTCCATTACTTCTATGATGGAAGAGAATTTGCTGAATCAGTTAGTAGTGAGAACGTACGAGAGGCAGGAGAATGAGTTGGATAGATTAGGGAATTTGCAGCGGGAGTTACAAGGGAAAGTACAGAAAAAGACGGTAGTTTCAGCATGGGCACGATTTGTGTCGGGAATGGCTTTCAGTGGCGGATATATTACTGCTTTCATATGGGGAGCCTGGGGAATTGCCAATAAAAGCATCACTTTCGGAACTGTTACTGCCTATCTGCAATTAGTTAACCAAATACAACGGCCGTTGTATGATCTGATGCGTTTGTTCCCTACTGTAATATCAGCTCAGGCAGCCAGTGAACGATTAGTATTTCTCAAAAAACTTGAAAATGAAGAAATTGGTGAAAAACAGTTTTTAGAAGGTCGCGTTTCATTGCGTGTTGATAATATTACTTACTCGTATGCTGATGATAACAACTTGGTCATTTCCGACTTTTCACTGATCGCAGAACCAGGTGAAATGATAGCTGTGATGGGCGAGACAGGTGCAGGAAAAACAACGCTCATTAGGCTTATACTTGCGCTGATTGAACCTCAAAAAGGATTGATAGAAATAATGAATGAAGAAAGGACAGTAAAAGTATCTCCGTCTACCCGTTCAAATTTTGTGTATGTGCCGCAAGGGAACACATTGTTTAGCGGTACGATCAGAAGTAACCTGTTAATCGGAAATTCTGATGCTAATGACAATGCGATGAGGGAAGTACTTGAAATTGCTTCTGCGAACTTTGTCTTAGATTTGCCCGAAGGACTTGATACTGTGCTTGGAGTTGGAGGAATGGGGGTTTCTGAAGGCCAAGCACAACGGATTGCTATTGCTCGATCGTTGTTACGTCCGGGGAAAATACTGTTACTGGATGAAGCCACATCGGCTCTGGATATAGAAACCGAAAAAACTTTTTTGACAAACCTGAAAAAACAAATGGGCGAAAGAACAGTCCTGTTCATTACCCATCATGCCGAAGTTGCAAACTATTGCGACAGGATTTATAAAATATGAACTGTAGACCGGGGGCTGTGTGATAGGCAATTTATAGCGTTTTGGTGTATTATCACGCCAAGCGTTATAAACTTCAGTTACTACGACCCACTGCTTTCCAAATACTTTATTAACGCTTCGCTAAGTCCTTTTTCATATTTGAGTTTTTCGATGTCTAGTAGAAGTGCAGATAACTCAAATGACTGTGCAATTGCTTTTTTAGTTGTTTCGGACAAAGTTATCGTAGTTGTTCTGTTCCCAATAAAGCTAAGTGTAATGGGTTTTTCTTTAAACGTGTAAATAAATTTGGCTACACCATTATCGTCACTTCCCGAGAAGCGTACTATTTCATAAGTGGAATTAAGGGTACTAAACCGATAATTTAGTCCATCGGTAGTAACGGGCAATGATTCGGCAAACGAACCATCTTTTGTTGTTACTTTTATTTTGTTGTGTTGCAAAGACCCACCTGATAATACACTTTCAATATACATCTGTCCTTTTTCACTCACGGCCGCACGGAGTCCGTTCTGAGTAAAAGAAGTGTTTAATGGATGTATTTTCGGAACATAATCACCAAATTCCTGGTATTGTGGGTCTCTTACATAGGTAAAATTATTTAATAACTCGGTAAGAAGTTGATGATTAACTGTAAGCATGGAGTCGCAATACGTAATGTTTCGATGGTTTTCTGCCATCCGAACCCGTTGCATTAAATCGAAACCCTGATTTATCTCGTCAAACGATTGCGGAAAAAGCTCCTTAATACTGTCGATTTTCAATTTCGCCAATGAATAATTGCCTTGATTCAAAGCAGACTCGGCTTCGGTAAGATATGTTCTGGCATTTCTGGATCTTCCCGAGCAAGAAATAGAAAAAACTAAAGTACAAAGAGCCAACCATAAAAAATAATTGTTGGTTAATTGCCTGAAAAATAATTTATTTGATACAGTTATTTTCATAATTTCAATACAAAATTAAGAAATAAATTTCAACGTTAAAATGGTTTTCACGCTCATTTATTGTAATTTTGCAAATCATAACAGAATTTGATTGGGCAATGGATATTTCTCGTGAGGAGATACAGGATTTTTTAAACAAAGACATTTTTAAACTTATTACGGAAGCAGCTGATCAATTACAACTAGAATGTTACGTGATTGGTGGTTACGTCCGCGATTTCTTTTTGTGCCGACCGTCAAAAGATATAGACATTGTTGCTGTTGGCAAAGGAATTGAATTGGCTGAAGCAGTTGCTGCAAGGTTAGGAAGGAGAACAAAATTGTCAGTTTTTAAGAACTTTGGCACAGCACAAATAAAATACAAGAATTTTGAACTTGAGTTTGTAGGTGCCCGAAAAGAATCGTACACCCGCGATTCGCGAAAACCTATTGTTGAAGATGGTACTTTGGAAGACGACCAGAAGCGCCGCGATTTCACAATAAACGCTATGGCATTCTGCCTGAATAAGAACCGGTTTGGGGAATTACTCGATCCATTTAACGGCTTGCAGGATATAGAAGACCTGATTATCCGTACTCCTCTCGATCCTGACATCACTTTCAGCGATGATCCCTTGCGCATGATGCGAGGAGTGAGGTTTGCTTCGCAACTGGGATTCGATATCTATCCCGAAACGTTTGACGCTATTTCCCGAAACAAGGAGCGTATAAAAATCATTTCAAAAGAGCGGATAGCAGATGAGCTGAATAAAATTGTTCTTTCTCCAAAACCGTCTGTTGGATTTATTTTACTGGAGAAAACAGGACTTTTAGAATTGATTTTCCCCGAATTAATCGCGCTAAAAGGCGCTGAAACCAAAGAAGGGGTAGGGCACAAAGATAACTTTTACCACACACTTGCTGTTCTCGATAATATCTCGCAGAGAACTACAAACCTGTGGCTTCGCTGGTCAGCCTTGTTACACGATATTGCAAAACCTGTTACCAAGCGCTGGGACCCGAAACTAGGATGGACCTTTCATAATCACAACTACATTGGCGAGAAAATGGTGCCCAAAATCTTCGACCGCATGAAAATGCCGTTGAACGAAAAAATGAAATATACACAAAAAATGGTGGCAATGCACATGCGCCCGATGCAGCTGGTAGAAGAAGAGGTTACAGATTCAGCTGTTCGTCGCTTATTGTTTGACGCCGGCGACGATATTGATGATTTGATGACGCTTTGCGAGGCTGATATTACATCTAAAAATCCCGAAAAGGTTCGTCGTTACTTACAAAATTTCAAAATTGTTCGCCGAAAGCTGACAGAGATTGAAGAAAAAGATCGCGTTCGAAATTTTCAACCACCCATCGATGGCAAAGAAATTATGGAAATCTTTGGTTTGGGGCAAGGTAGGGAAGTTGGCGAATTAAAATCACTCATAAAAGAAGCCATTCTTGAAGGTGAGATTCCCAATGAACGGGAAGCTGCCTATGACTATTTGATTGATAAAGCAAAAGAAATAGGGTTGAAGCCGGTACAAAACAACTAAAACATGAAAAATATTGTTTTTATTATCAGTATTTTATTTGCTTTTTCTTTATCTGCACAAACCAAATGGATTGATCCGTTACAAGAAAAAGTGAATGTAATCCAAAATCAGGGTTGGACGAATGAAATTGGAAAAACATATCAACGTTTACCGGCCCGAGCAGAAAAAAGTGTTAGAAAACCGGTTTGGGCATTATCGGAAAACTCTGCTGGATTGGCTGTCCATTTTTACACGAATGCCGAAAAAATTGAAATCCGATACGGCGTAACAGGTAGTCACGCTATGGCCCATATGCCTGTTACCGGAAAATCGGGAATTGATCTGTACGCTATCGACTCTGATGGAAAATGGAGAGTAGCAACCGATAAATTTAATTTTGGGGATACTGTTACATACACATTCAATAACTTGACGCAGAGCCAATACCATAAACACGGTTTCGAATATCGCCTTTTCTTTCCACTATACAATTCGGTGAAATGGATGGAAATCGGCGTACCCGATTCTTCTGAATTCAAGTTTATTCCCGTACTGAAAGAAAAGCCAATAGTGGTTTACGGGACATCCATCGCACAAGGAGGTTGCGCTTCGCGCCCGGGGATGGCGTGGACGAATATTTTATCGAGAAAACTTGATTATCCGGTCATTAATCTCGCCTTTTCAGGAAACGGACCCTTGGAAAAGGAACTTGTAGATTTGATCGATGAAATTGACGCATCACTTTATATTTTCGATTGTCTTCCCAATATGGGTAGTTTGTCATCGGAAGAAGTAATCAAAAGAACTATTTACGGAGTAAAAAAGTTAAGAGAAAACCGAGATGCGCCCATTCTCATCGTCGATCATATAGGATACAGAAACGATGAAACCAATATTTCGACAAAAGAATCGGCAGATCGTATGAATATTGCATCGCGGCAAGCGTTTGATTCGCTTGTTCAGTCAGGCGTGAAGAATATTTATCACCTGCACAAAGACTCCATTAACTTTCCCGATGACGGCTGTGTAGACAATATTCATCCCAACGACCTGGGAATGCAGGTTTATGCTGACGCATACGAAAGGATAATTCGTGAAATATTGAATATGCCTGTTGGGCGAATCAGTACAACAAAGCCTGTAACTCAGCGTCGTGAGCCGTATATTTACGAATGGAAAGAACGTCACAGAAACATATTGCAAAGCATTCAGTCTCAATATCCAAAGAAAGTAATCATCGGAAATTCCATCACGCACTACTGGGGTGGGGAACCCGGACGGGAAAATGGGAGTCAAAGCTGGAGGAAACATGTGCAACCAGCCGGGTATCTTAATTTAGGATACGGATGGGACAGAGTGGAAAATGTTCTTTGGCGTGTTTATCACGGCGAACTTGATGGATATCAGGCAGAAGAAGTTGTATTGATGATTGGCACTAACAATTTAGGATTAAATCCAGACAATGAGATTATTGAAGGATTAGAGTTTCTGATAAAGCAAATTAAGATCCGTCAACCTAAGGCTAAAATAAAAGTTATTGGTCTGCTTCCCAGGCGTGATAACGAAAATAATGTAAGAATCATCAATCAACAGATTTCAGAAATGGTTTTACAGAACAATTTTACCTATTTAGATGTTGGTAACAGGTTGTTAATGAAAAATGGAAAAATCGATGAGGGGTTGTTTTTGGATGGGCTACATCCGAACGAAAAAGGTTACTCACTGATCGTTAATGATATAGTAGAATAAGTTTTTATACATTTAAAAATTCAACAGTAAAAAGCAATATGGAAGTTAGTTCATCTTTTTGGATAGGTTTTATCATCCTCGTAATGATTTTGTTATCCCTCGATATGTTTGTTTTTAACAAGAAAGGAACGGTTATCAATGTTAAAAAGGCCATGTGGCTCAGCTTATTTTGGATTTCGTTAGCCTTAATTTTCAACCTTGGAGTTTATTTTGTGTTCGGTAAAGAAAGAGCTCTTGAATTTTTTACCGCTTATCTTATCGAAGAATCGCTGAGTATTGATAATTTATTTGTTTTTATTATCATTTTTACCACCTTTCAAATCAAACCGGAACATCAGCACAGTGTTTTGTTTTGGGGGATTTTAGGTGCAATAGTTTTTCGTGCGATTTTTATTTTTGCAGGTGTGGCATTGATTGAGCGCTTCGCCTGGATCATGTATATTTTTGGTGCGTTTCTTTTGTTTACCGGTATAAAAATGGTAATAGACGAATTTAAAGTGATTGATCATGAGAAGGAAAAAGAAAAACAAGATCCAAACAACAACTGGTTGGTAAAGACTTTTAAAAAGTTTATGCCCGTAACCGATGATATGTCTGAACCTACATTCTTTAAGAAGATTAACAAAAAATTGTATGCAACGCCTTTCCTTTTGGCTTTACTGGTGATTGAATTTACAGATCTTATTTTTGCTATCGATTCCATTCCCGCAGTACTCTCGGTTTCAACCAACACGTTTATTGTTTATACATCCAATATTTTTGCTATTTTAGGGCTTCGTTCCCTCTACTTTGCGTTGCGGGGGATTATGGATTTATTCTATTATTTGAAGTACGCTCTGAGTGGAATCTTGATTTTTATTGGTTTTAAAATGATTCTTAATCATTATGCGCATACTATGGCGTGGGATCTTCAGATTTCCAATGTTACATCACTGCTTGTTATTGCATCTTTTTTGATAATTTCAATTGTTACATCGATTATGAGAAGCCGTTCTATAAAACATGTTGTGAAAAGACAGCCGATAACTGTTCAGGAAGTTATTGATAAAGTCGATCGCGAAAACGAGATTTTGGAAAATTAATCTTTCTTGTTGATAATTACCGAAGTTAATTTCCGATTTTCACAATATTTTTGTTACTTTGCACCCAATTTGGAAAAATGGTCTTATTGAAAGCTATCGGGTTTTTCTTGGTGTAATCCTTTTTATGTCGAAAAAGAAAAAGATATCCACTGCACGATTTTTAAATGCAAAAATCACATCCACCATAAGCATAACGTTAGTATTGGTTTTGCTTGGGCTGACTATACTTATTTTGTTTATGGGCAATGGGTTATCTAGTTTCGTGAAAGAAAATATGAGTTTCAGCGTGATGCTTGACAACGATATTACTGACACTCAGATTCAACGGTTGAGGAAAAACTTAGATACCCAACCATTTGTTAAGTCATCCCGATTTATCAGTAAGGCTGAGGCAAAAGAGCAATTAATCAAAGATTTGGGTGAAGACCCTGAAGAATTACTTGGGTATAATCCTGCACAGGATGCGATAGAAATTTATCTTCATTCAGAATATGCCAATAACGACAGTATTGCTGTTATAAGTCAAACAATTAAGCAGCAAAGTAACGTTCGGGATTTGTTGTATCAGCAGGAAGCTATTGATCTTATCAATGATAATTTATCCAAAGTGACGATGATATTGCTGATTTTAGCAGCTGTTTTATTGTTCATTTCATTTACGCTGATAAGGAATACAATTCGATTAAGTATTTATTCTAAACGATTTATCATCAACACAATGAAGCTTGTTGGTGCTAATGGGGGGTTTATCCGGAAGCCGTTTATCCAAAACAATATTCTTACCGGAATCATAGCCGGGATTTTAGCAAATGGAGTTATCTTTCTTATTCTACTGTATTTTAACAGAGAATATACAGAGATGCAATCCATCATTAGTGTGACGGATTTACTCATTATTTTCGGTATCGTAGTCCTGCTTGGGATTCTTATTTCAACAGTTGCAACTTACTTTGCAGTAAATCGCTACTTGAAAATGAGAACCGAAAATTTGTATTACGTATAAATTTATCAGATAATTAGGCATTAGACTAATCGGCAATAAGAGAGTACTAGGATCTAAAAGTCTAACGGCATAGCGATTTGACAGCTAACTTATAACTTAACATAATATGTCTCACAAAAATCTTGCTTTCCACAAAATAAATCTTATTATTTGTGGTGTTGCTGTTCTTATTATCATCGTGGGTTTTTTGTTGATGAGCGGCCCGGCAACCACATTCGAAGGATTCGAACCCGATATTTTTAGTGCGCGACGCATTAAAGTGGCACCCATTGTCTCTTTGTTCGGATTTGTACTGATGATCTTCGGGATCCTGTACCCTGCAAAAGGCAAGAAAAAAGAAGAATTAAAATAATCTTTGAGTCATTAGATGAGCATTTTAGAAGCAATTATTATTGCTATTGTTGAAGGTTTGACCGAGTTTCTACCCGTTTCGTCAACCGGACATATGATTATATCCCAAGCGCTGCTGGGTATTGAAAGCACCGATTTTGTAAAAGCATTTACAGTAATCATTCAGTTCGGTGCAATCTTATCGGTGGTATTTCTTTACTGGAAACGTTTTTTCCGGTTAAATCCAATTGTAATTTTTGATAAAAATGCGATTGAAGGAATGAACTTTGTTCAAAAATCGTGGACATACTTGAAGCGATTCTTGCATAAGTTCGATTTTTACTGGAAGTTGTTTATTGCTGTTATTCCGGCAGGAGTATTAGGACTTATTTTTGGCGATCTTATTGATTCGCTGCTCGAAAATGTTTTCGTGGTTAGTGTAATGCTGGTAATTGGCGGTATCGTTATGCTTTTCGTAGACAAGTGGTTTAATAAGCCGGGTCAAGACCAGTCTATTTCATGGCAGCGAGCATTAAAGATTGGATTTTTCCAATGCATTGCTATGATTCCCGGTGTTTCCCGTTCTATGGCTACTATCGTGGGTGGTATGAGTTCGAAACTGGATAGGAAAAATGCAGCGGAATTTTCATTTTTCTTAGCTGTGCCCACTATGGCCGCCGCAGCCGGATACAAACTTTATAAATTAATAAAAGATCCCGTAAGTGCAGCTATGCTGCAGGATAATATCTGGGTGTTGATTATAGGAAATATCGTTGCTTTTATTGTTGCTATTATAGCTATTAAATTCTTTATCGATTTCCTTACAAAACACGGATTTAAGGCATTTGGCTGGTACAGGATTATTGTGGGAGCTTTATTGATTGTTTTACTGTTATCGGGAACGATATCAAATGTTGTTTAATGGATTTTGTTGAAGGAGAGATTCTGCACATCGATAAGCCGTTACATTGGACTTCTTTCCGGTTGGTAAGAGTTGTACGGGCGAAATTGTGCCAGAAACTGAAAGTAAAAAAACTCAAAGTGGGTCATGCAGGAACTTTAGACCCGTTGGCTACCGGTGTAATGACTATATGCACCGGAAAAAAAACGAAAGAGATTGAGAGGTTGCAAGCTCAAACCAAAGAATACATTGCGGAAATTAGGCTTGGAGCTACAACACCATCTTTTGATCTTGAAACGGAAATTGACGCTGAGTATCCTATCGAACATATTACTCGTGAGAAAGTAGAAGATTGCCTGAAGAAATTCACCGGTGAAATTGAGCAAATTCCTCCCATTTTTTCGGCAGTTAAAATCGATGGTAAAAGAGCTTACGAATTTGCCCGAAAAAACGAAGAGATTGAACTAAAACCAAAGATCTTGGTTATAGATTGTATTGAACTATTGGTTTACGATTTACCAACCATAACTATCAGGGTCGTTTGTAGTAAAGGAACGTACATACGTGCTTTGGCGCGCGATATTGGCGGGAGCCTGCAATCGGGTGCCCACCTTCTTACGCTCAAACGAACAAAAGTAGGGGATATTTCGTTGGATGATTGTTTAAAGGCTGAAGAATTAGACGAGTTTTTTAATCGAAATATAGCACAGTAGAAGCATTATGTTCGGTGCTTTACGATATAAAAGAATAAAGAATATTCAGACAAAAATTATACGAACTTTAATATATGAAACTTTCTCAGTTTAAATTTAATTTACCGGATGAGTTGATTGCCAGATATCCGAGTAAACATCGCGATGAGTCAAGACTACTCGTTGTTCATAAAGATTCCGACAAAATCGAGCATCTTGTATTTAAGGATATTCTTAATTATTTCGATGCTCACGATTTTTTCGTTTTCAATGACACTAAAGTTTTTCCTGCCAGACTGTTTGGAAATAAAGAAAAAACCGGGGCCAAAATAGAAGTGTTTTTGTTGCGAGAACTAAATCCCACACAGCATTTATGGGACGTTTTGGTGAATCCCGCGCGGAAAATAAGGATTGGAAATAAGTTGTATTTTGGTGAGAACGAAGAGCTTGTGGCTGAAGTAATTGACAATACCACATCACGTGGACGTACACTTCGTTTTCTGTACGACGGACCTTATGAAGAATTTAAGGATCTGCTTTTCTCCATCGGTGAAACTCCTATTCCCGAATATATGGAACGTTCAGCTGATCCTGAGGATGCCGACAGATATCAAAACATTTTCGCATCTACCGAAGGTGCAGTTGTGGTTCCGGCAGCTGGTTTGCATTTCAGCCGTGAACTTATAAAACGTATGGAAATAAAAAATATCGATTATGGTTTTCTCACACTCCATCACGGTTTGGGGGCTTATCGGGATATTGATGTTGAAGATCTGACCAAACACAAAATTGATTCAGAGCAAATGGTAATCACACAGGAATTATGTGATGAGGTGAATTCAGCAAAAGATGCCGGACACAAAATTTGTGCTGTAGGAACATCGGTTTTACGCGCTATTGAAACTACAATAAGTACTGATGGACACATCAAACCCAGAGACGGATGGACAAATAAGTTTATTTTTCCACCGTACGACTTTACATTGCCCGATGCACTGATCTCTAACTTCCATTTACCTTATTCCACACTTTTAATGATGGTTTGTGCTTTTGGTGGATACGAGAGAATTATGGATGTTTATCAAACGGCCATTAAAGAAAAATACGAGTTTGGCGCGTATGGCGATGCCATGTTGATTATTTAATTAGAATGAAAAAACATCGGATTTTTTTGGGACTGGGCTCTAATTTGGGCGATAAACAAAAAAATATCGAACGTGCATATAAATTAATAAAAAAGCGGATTGGAAAAATTGTTTCCAAATCCGCTTTTTATATTTCTGAGCCTGTGGGTTTTGAATCTGATAATGAGTTTCTTAATTCTGTTTGTGAGGTAGTTACTCTGATGAGTGTATACGAAATCCTACAAGAGACGCAGGAGATTGAAAAGGAAATAGGCAGGGTGAATAAATCTCAGAGAGGTGAATACCTCGATAGAATTATCGATATTGATATATTAATGTATGACGATATTATCATTGAAGAACCCAGTTTAATTGTTCCGCACCCTCAGTTTCATATTCGTAGTTTCGTGTTAATCCCGTTTGCGGAAATTTCACCCAATACTATTCATCCCGTTTTTGATAAAAGTATCCTGCAACTCAAAAATGAATTGAACGCTGCTAGATAGCTGTTGCTTATTTTTTTGTTGAAAGAGTAACAGAGAAAAATGGGAAAGCCTTTTTTTATAGTTTGTTAGCCTGATCAGTTTAACGAAAATCTCGCGCTAATTTCAACCACTGAAAGTGTGCATTTTTTGGTGATATTTCTTTCCATGTTAAAGTATCAAACTCCATGCAGACTACCGAAGCAGTGGGTAGATTATCAAGCTTTAAGCCGAAATAGTTGATAAGATTCGTCAGACCGGGATTATGCCCGATTAAAACACATGTATTAATATTGCCCGGAATTTTAGCAACATTTTTCAAAATGTCATTCACGTCAGCCAGATACAATTCTCTGTCGAATTCAATTTTATCTTGAGGGTAATCTAAACTCAACGCGGCAAGCATAGCCGTTTCATGTGTACGCTTTGCTGCCGAAGCTAAAATCAATTCAGGTTTACCGCTTTCCTGAAACAAAAAATGTCCCATTTCCAAGGAATTTTTCTTGCCTCTTTCATTCAACGGACGGTCATAATCATCCAAATATGCATTGTCCCACGATGATTTACCGTGTCGCATAATAATCAGTTTTTTCATGTATTCTGTTTATACTGTAGGTGAAAAATCTAACATTTTGTGCTCCTGACAATCCACTCTTAAATCGGTTTGATGTAATTCCTGATTCAATAGAGAACAAAAATCTGCATTTTTATCTTCCGATGGTTGATAGTAGGAACAGGTAGCACACATACGAAGAACGGAAATAACTCCCGTTTTGTTTAGATGGCCGATTACTTTTATCAGACTTAGCAGCAAATTGTATTTATCATCGTGATTTAACTTGGCAATAGGCCTGTAAATTTCTCTTGCAAAAACCGATGTTTGTTCAGCTATTTCTTCTCCCTTTTCCGTAAGGCTGATAATGTAGCTTCGCGAATCAAGAATTTCATTTTCTTTGATTATCAAACTCTTTTGTTCAAGTGTTTTTACTGTATCACTTATTGTCGCTTTGGTGATGTTAAACTCTTTTGCCAAATAACTAACTTTCCTTTTTTCTTCGCTTTGCGTGAAAAGGAAAATCAGGACCTGCATCTGAAGCGGTGTGAGAGCAAATTCCTTGCTTTCCTGCCACAACAGTACACGAAAAGCCTGCGATATTCTTTCTAACGAGGCAACTATTTTGCCTTCAACGGTTTGATCGGAATAGAACTGAAGATTGTTGTTCATTCATTTTTATTTTTGTTCGCATCAAACGAGCTATATTCGATGCTCTTGTTTTAGCTTCATCTGCAATTTTGCCGGAAAAAAGTTCATCCACCGTTTCGTGAAAAAGCATCAGCCATTCCGAGAATTCGACTTCAGTCATTGCCGTTAATGCGCTTAAACCAATATGAACCCGCATCGGGTTGCCTGAAAAACTTTGCTCATTCAAAAGCAGGCTACCCCAAAACGAATACATTTTCGGCAAATGAGTGCCCCAATTTACCCGTACTACTTCGCTGAATATAGGACCTATTATTGGATTAATCATCACTTTTCCGTAGAAAGTATCCACCAACAGTTCGATGTCTTTCTTGTTTGTTATATCATCCATGTTTTAAATTTTTTCTTTTAGTAAAGATGTACCAAAAATGAACAGACAAGCGATTTTTATAATTTCTATTCCTACATATATGAAATGAATGTTGGAAGAAGTTAGTGATTGTCCCTGGATAAGTAAATCGGCTCTGTTATTTAAGATAGGGAGAAGCCAGAATGACTGTAAAATGAGTATAATAAATGGAATAAACAATGTGATGTTTCTCCAATTGATGAGTGGCGTTTTTTTCAAAATCAGATCGACGCAAATGATGAGAAATAATAACCATTCTACTTTGTTTAATCCTTGAAAAACAAGCTTTCCTATGTTTAAACCGATGGATAACGTAACACCTTCAGCCTGAAATTTCAACCAGGCTTCCATAAAACTTATGGCGCCCACGAATCCTATCCAAATGAACAATGCGCTGATGGATAATGGATATATTCTTTTCATCCTTTCGAAATAAAGACGATTAATCGCAATTTTCCATTTCGTATATATAATATCCTTTTGTCTGTACATCGGCTTCCCACTGCGGTTTTATTTTTTCAGTATGGCAATATTTACTCTCTGCCGATGTGAGTGGCTGACCTTCCTGTCCCTTTTTTTTGAGGTACTCTTTTCCGTAATTATGAATTACATTTTCATCTTTTAACTCATCCGGTACCATGATATCGAAGTGCATCACTTTCCCGTCTTTCCTTGTTACATAGGTGTCCCAAACTGCTATTTGCATGATTTTTTACATTTTAATCCGTTTTTGGTAATATTACCAATGCAAAT
>DCEG01000037.1:61020-61866 GCA_002316835.1 Bacteroidales bacterium UBA1035
TTGGTAATATTACCAATGCAAATATAGTTAGGATGGCTAACTAAAACAAGCGAAATATGATTTTTTATGCTAAAACTTTGACAAAAGTCATATGTTTTAGCGCACTAATTTCATTTTCTTTATCCAGATGTCTTTCACGGGACGGTCGTGGTTGTTTGTTTCTGATTTTGATATCTTTTCTACCACATTCATTCCTTTCAATACTTCGCCATATACGGTATAATTGCCGTCGAGATGCGGAGTTCCGCCAACGGTTTTGTATTCCTGGCGTGCCTGTGAACTGAATTTATAAGTGGAATCGTTGGCATGTCCGTACCGGGCGATTTTGCTTTCCTGTAATTTATCGAGTTGATCATCAGTAAACTTCTTGCCAACGACAATGTAGAACTGACATCCCGATGATGCCTTTTGTGGATTGCTGTCGTCGCCTTCACGAGCTGCAGCCAGAGCGCCGTATTTGTGGTAAATCTGTGGAGTTTTGAATTCAGCAGGAATTGTATAACCTACGTCGCCATCACCCAGCATTACATCCGGCGCAGCCGTTTTGGAATTTGGGTCACCGCCCTGGATCATGAATTCTTTGATTACACGATGAAAAAGTACACCGCTATAGGTTTTAGCTTTCACCAGTTTGATAAAATTATCGCGATGTAACGGTGTTTCGTTGTACAGTTTCAGCGTAATATCACCTTCGGTGGTTTGGATAAGAACTTTTTGTTCTTTTTGTTTGTTGAGTTTTAGTATGGAGCAAGAAGACATCGCAAACATGATGGCTAAAACAAATAGTGTTATTTTAAAGTAGGATTTCATATATCGTCTTTTGTTTAAAGTTCGTGTTCTTTAAAA
>DCEG01000037.1:62002-62555 GCA_002316835.1 Bacteroidales bacterium UBA1035
CTTTAAAATTTGATTTCCTTTCTCTCTCCCGGTTTCAATTTAACTGAAATCGTTTTCCCTGCGTAACTTAACTGTGTCTCTCCACCTTTTTTAGAAGATATAGTTCCTGAGACTAAGCTGCCTTTATCCCATTTCATCGACACTTCGAACCCTCCGCGGGCGACTAATCCCTTTACTTCTCCTTTTGCCCATGCCGAAGGCAATGCAGGTAACAATTGAATGGACTTTCCGTGAGATTGCAACAGCATTTCTGCTACGCCTGCTGCTCCGCCAAAGTTACCGTCAATCTGAAAGGGTGGGTGTGAATCGAATAAATTATTGTATGTGGATTTTTTTAGTAATTCGTTGATATGTTCATACGCTTTATCACCATTAAGCAGACGGGCGTAAAAATTAATGATCCAGGCACGGCTCCAGCCGGTGTGTCCACCGCCAAAAGACAGTCGCCTTTCTAACGATGCTTTTGCTGCGTTGAAAAGTTCGGGTTTATCGGGTGTGAATTGAGCCAGTGGATATAATCCCAACAGATGCGACATGTGCCGGTGTCCGGGCT
>DCEG01000037.1:62687-64206 GCA_002316835.1 Bacteroidales bacterium UBA1035
CGACATGTGCCGGTGTCCGGGCTCTGCTTCTTCGAAATCGCTGATCCATTCCTGAATAAGGCCTTTGCTGCTTATTTGAACAGGCGGTAACTCTTTTTGTGCAGCTTTCACTTTTTCAACCAGTTGGCTATCGACGTTTAACAGGCTGGCTGCTTTGGTAAAATAATCGAAAAGTGCATTTGTGATCTCAATATCAATAGTTGCAGCGTACGTGAGTGTCTGATCCTTTTTTGTTACCGGATCTTTATAATCATTTTCAGGAGAGTGGGAAGGATTGGTAACCAAATATCCGTCAGGCGATTTTATGAGAAATCCCAGCAGAAACTCAGTTGAACCTTTCAGCAGAGGATAAGCCGTGTTGCGTAAGAAGTCCATATCGCGGGTAAACAAAAAATGCTCATACACGGGAAATACCATCCAGGGACCGTTCATGGGTGTAATTCCCCACGGGCCATCTGCCACACCTGTCCTTCCGAATACATCGGTTAGGTGATGCAGTGTCCAGCCTTCTGTTCCATACATCTCTCGTGCTGTTACACTTCCGGGTTTCATCAGTTGTTTCATAAAACCGGCAAGAATTTCGGCTGTTTCCGGTAAATTGCAGTTTTCGGCCAACCAGTAATTCATCTGCAGATTAATGTTGGTATGAAAATCGGAATTCCATGGAGCATTAAATTCTTTGTTCCAGATACCTTGTAAATTGGCAGGCAATACACCAGGTTTTCGGGAAGAACCCAGCAATAAGTATCTGCCATATTGAAAATACAATATGATAAGCCCGTTATCGGGTTGTCCTTTTTTCACGTTCTCAAGTCTAACATCAATAGGCAAATGAGTGAAATTATCGTTGTCTAGAGAAAGTTCTACCCGGTTAAATGCTGATTGATATTCTTTCAAATGAGTTTGAAAGAGGGATGAAATTGATTTTTTAGAAGTATTATCGAGGATGGTTTTACATTTAGATACGGGGTTGATTGTCCGGTCGAAGTTAAGTTGTTCAATGTTATAATCCGTTGCTCCTGTTAGAAAAATGGAAATGCTTTTTGCATTTTTCACTACAAAACTGGAGTCGGTCGTTGACATTTTTCCCCCATTAAGCTTTACTCTGGCTTCGGCAGCGAATTTCATATGTGCTCCACCCGGTCCTTGTAATGGATCCTCTTTATCAATAATTTGACCGTTCATAAGAATGACGCCATTTTTTTGATAAGTGATTTTAGCATCTCTTTCCCGTTTTAGTAGAATTTCCGTGTCTATTATTCCTCCGTTCGTCGATTGAATCTCAACTACTATAACATCATCGGGAGCAGATGCCCAAACCTTTTGCACGTATTTCTTTCCGGCTATCTTAAATTGAGTTGTGGATACTGCCGTGTTGAGATTTAATTCCCTTTTATAATCGGAAACAGGTTCATTCCAACCGTACCGAATGACAAGATCACCTAGCGGTTGATATGATCGGATACGTGGCGGTGTTCCCAGAAAATACTTTGCTGCAATATCCGAAGCTTCTTCGAAT
>DCEG01000037.1:64422-65137 GCA_002316835.1 Bacteroidales bacterium UBA1035
CTGCCTGCCCAAATACTTTCTTCATTCAATTGAATAAGCTCGGCTTCCGGATTTCCGAAAATCATGGCGCCTAATCTTCCGTTGCCGATTGGCAACGCTTCGTTCCAGTTGGCAGCAGGTTGGTTGTACCAGAGTGTTAGGTCGTTGTTTTTATTTGATTGAGCTTCAATATTGGGAATCAGACTATTGAATAACAGAATAATAGCCAGTAATTTGATGTGTTTCATATTTTCAAGAATTTTATCTGGAGATTTACGTTTTACAAACTTAAATAAAAATCTCTTTCGATTCTACGGTTACTTATATTTTCGTTGTATAAAATAATACCACATGGCAGAAAAAATTCCTTTAATGATCGATGTTAAGGAAATTGCCCACCAAACTCCATTAACACCCATTGTTGTAGCCAGAATCATGGCAAGTGGTATTCGTACGGTGTTGAAGACAATACTTACCACGGCCGGAGGTGTGGTTTTTCCAATACCGTTAAACATTCCCTGCGTGGTGAGTTCCAGCATCATAAATACCTGCGATATACCGATGATAAAAAGATAATCGCCACCGGCGAGATATGCTTCGCGTTCCGGAATAAAAACGGAGAAAATTTCGCTGCCGAACAGCATAAAGGATGCAGTTACCATAACCCCCAACGTCATCATGGCTATCAGCGTATATCGATAAGCATGTCTGGCTCTGTCCATCTTGCCTGCGGCAA
>DCEG01000037.1:65327-65548 GCA_002316835.1 Bacteroidales bacterium UBA1035
ATCCGGTCGATGTGTTCCAGGTAATACCCTCAATTTGTCCGCCGGTGGTTTGGCTGGTAACGCCCAAATGCCCCCCGTGAATGGAAGCGATCCGCGTAAGGTTCATGTTGATAATGGAGAAATAAACGTTCATGGCAGCTACCGGAATACCGAGTCTTAGGATGTTAACGGTATAGCTTCTTCGGAGTTTTATCCAAAACGAAAATCGTCCTAAAATACCA
>DCEG01000037.1:65773-66311 GCA_002316835.1 Bacteroidales bacterium UBA1035
CGATCAGTTGCGACAGGGTGGTTGCCAGTGCGGCGCCCTGCGATCCCATTTTTGGAATAAGGCCCACTCCAAAAATCAAAACAGGGTCGAGTATGATGTTCACAATTAGCCCAATTGCGTTAAAATAGAATGGAATGTCGCTTCTCCCTGTTCCGATGTATATGCCGGAAAAATTGAGGATAAGAAACATAAATGGAACGCCGAAAGAGATAATTCTTAGGTAATTAACAGCTTCGAGCGTAATATTAGTTTCCAGCCGGAAAAAAGAAATGGTTAACTGTGGAAACAGAAAAAAGAAAACAGCAAAAAATATTCCGAGAATTATGGCAATTGTGGTGGTGTGTGAAGCATAAAGCATGGCTTTGTCCAACCTTTTGGCACCGATGGATTGCCCAATGGAAACTTCGGCACTCACTTTGGAAAGAAGTGCAAAAGAATTCATCATCCACATCAGCATTCCTACGGTTCCCACTGCTGCCACCGATTTACTGCCCAATCGTCCAATCCAAATGATATCAACCATGTTGTAGGTCATCTG
>DCEG01000037.1:66443-66663 GCA_002316835.1 Bacteroidales bacterium UBA1035
TCAACCATGTTGTAGGTCATCTGAATAAAGCTGACAGCCATCAGCGGCATAGCTAACTTTATAAGTTGACGAAAAATTCCGCCTTGTGTGAAATCGCGAATAGTGGATATGTGTTGCTTATCAGTTGTCACAGTTCCTTTGTTATAAAAATGACTTCGATAGATAAAAAAAGAAGTAACTATTTGATAGCTACTTCTTTTAGAGCGGAAGACGGGGCTCA
>DCEG01000079.1 GCA_002316835.1 Bacteroidales bacterium UBA1035
TTCATTGCATATAAAACAATATTTCTGTCCCAATTTATATGCAATTAGATATAATTTTATATCTTTGCATCAAAATAACTGCAAAAGCATATAATTATGACATTAAGTTTAGCCACATTTATCAAAACAAAACGGAAAGAAGCCAATCTCACACAACAGGAATTTGCCGATAGAACAGGCGTGGCGCTTACCGTCGTGCGTAAGATAGAACAAGGAAAAGAAAACCTGAGCTTGGCAAAAGTAAATCAGGTATTGATGATGTTTGGGAATAAACTGGCACCCGTAAATCATAAGGAGATTGAGCCATGAGGCAGGGAAAGGTGTTTTATAAGGACAATTTTGCCGGCATTATTACAGAGACGAATGAGGGCGAATATCAATTTGCATACGACAATGCGTATATTCAGCGTTTTCCCAATCAACCCATCACATTTTCTATGCCCGTTTCCGACAAAGTATATCAAGACAATCGATTATTCCCATTTTTTGAGGGATTAATTCCCGAAGGTTGGTTGTTGGAAATTGCCTCCAAAAGTTGGAAACTCAATCAGAATGACCGCATGGGCTTACTTTTGGCGTGTTGTAAAAACTGCATTGGCGCAGTAAGTGTCATACCGATAACGAATGAAAGCGATGAGTAAGAAGTGTTTATATTGCTATCAGGAATTAGATGAGCAGGGAGATTTTCATCCGTCTTGCAGTACACGGTTTTTTGGAACTTCTCAACCCCCGATTTTAGATTACACCATGGCTGAAATGACCGAATTAGCCAAAGAGGTGGTCGAAAGTTCGGTAACCGTTCCCGGAGTGCAGCCGAAACTCTCGCTGGGCTTCATCAAAGATGTTTTGCAAAGTGGAAGTAAGGGACGATTAACCGTAATGGGTGCTTTGGGTGGAAATTTTATCCTCAAACCCCAAAACGAATTTTATCCACAAATGCCCGAAAACGAACATCTTACTATGCGAATGGCTGAACTTTGCGGTATTCCCGTGGTTCCGTCATCGTTGATACGATTAAAATCGGGTGAACTTTCTTACATCACCAAACGGATAGATCGTACGGAAACGGGAGAGAAAATTCACATGCTGGATATGTTTCAGATTTTGGAAGCCTTTGATAAATACAAAAGTTCTGTGGAGAAGATAGGCAAGGCAGTTGCCGAACACTCATCCAACACATTACTCGATTTGCTTCGACTTTTTGAAGTAGTACTTTTCAGCTATATCACGGGAAATAACGATATGCATTTGAAAAATTTCTCGATGATTTTGAGTAATGAAAACTGGGTGTTGGCACCGGCATATGATTTATTGAACGTAAATCTGCATATACCGGAAGATACAGAAGAAATGGCTCTTACTATCGCCGGAAAAAGAAGGAAACTAACAAAATCGGACTTTATTAATCTGGGATTAAGTTTTCAATTGACCGAAAAACAGATTGCAAATACATTGAAGCGATTTGTAAAGGCTGAGAAAAAAATGAAGCAAGCGATAACATCGTCTTTCCTTTCACCCGAATATCAGATAAAATATTCTGAATTGTTGGAAACTCGGTTGAATTTATTTAAGGAGTAAGCTCTTAAGTAAAGAAAAAAACATAATCAAACTGATGTCAAAAAAACAATTTATTTGTTTAGTATTTGTACAATATAATCATAAAAGATTGGTGTACAAAGGTCATTATTAGTTTCGGAAAGCGAACAGAATAACACACTACGACTCCCTTCAATTTATTGAGTTCTAAGCCCCTCACAATCATCGAATACTGGAAATAACTGAAAATCAATAAAAAAGTCGTATCTTTGTATCCCAGACAATCGAGCTAATATTGATATCCTTAATAGCAATGCTCTGCATTACCAACATCAGGTAAAGCTTCTCATCGTCGAAATCGTGCCTGCACCGCTGTATAAAAAACCCGCGATTATACGAAAAGCCCTTGTTCAATAATAAAAGCGCTGTATGATGCATCCCGGGACAAGATGAACCGTGGGTACGCTTTTGCCGGAATAACAAATACTTAGCTTACAAATAAAATAAGCAGTGTAAAAGCTATGATTGCCAAGTTGAAAAAGAATCTATTGCAACTGAATTTCTGTTGGATAAAGAGATGGCGCATTAAATGGGCTAAAAAACAAGAACAAACATCGATTAACGAACCGGGTATCCTTAGAGATACCGTTATTATAAACCGGTTTCGGATAATCGCAAATTAAATAAAATGATTAAAAAAGAATTCGAAAGGAAAAGAAAAAAAACAGGAAAAACAAAAACGTAGAGAAAATCGGAAGAAGAGTAATGCAAGTAAATCATTTGAAGATATGATTGCATATGTGGACGAGTTCGGGAATATCACCGACACTCCGCCAGAACCACAAAAAAAAGAAAAAGTAATGTTGGAAAGTATCCTCATTTCAACACCTAAAAAAGAAGAAGAAGAATATATTCCACTGAGTGGCAAGGTGGATTTTTTCAACACAAACAGAGGTTTTGGGTTTATAAAAAAAGCCAATTCAGGCGAAAAATACTTTTTTCATATCAACAATGCATTTGCCTCAATTGAGGAGGGAAACACCGTTACTTTTGATTTGGAACGGGGGAAAATGGGAATGAATGCAGTAAATATTGCCATCCTTGAATAAAGAACAATCTCAAAAAAACAAGGAAATAACATTTAAGTATCAAATTTAAGCTGTAACACCTTAACCGAAAGCTTACAAGATTTATTCGCAGAATACGGTTTTGTGACTGGGCTTATGCCGGAAGTGGATTGAAAAAAGCTAAGTATTAAAGACAGTGCTTTTATTATCGACTCAAGGATATCGACTCTATTTAAGTATTTGAATTGCAAAACATATGATCCCGGAATCAAATACTGCATTTACTCATTGAGCTTACACATAAATAATAAATTTATTTTTGGGAAAACATACAATTATCAAAATATTTTTTCTTATCTTTGCACCCGCAAAATGAAGGGAGGTTATTGTAACTCAAAGAAATAAAGTAATTAAAAGAACATATCCAATTTATTTCACTTCAAGAATAAATTTATTCTTGGTACTTGAATTACACTGTATATAATTAATGTGTGATTCATCAAAAAAACAATAATCTCAATTTAAAAACAAAACAAAAACATGATAGTAGTACAACTAAAAGAAGGCGAAAATATCGAAAGAGCCTTAAAAAAATTTAAACGTAAATACGAAAGAACCGGTGTGGTAAAAGAGCTTCGCAGCCGTCAGGCATTCTCCAAACCTTCGGTTGTTAAACGCAAACAAAAACAACACGCTGTTTACGTACAAAAGCTGCAAGAAAACGAAGATTAATTTTCTTCTTTAAAAATATTTTTCTTAACTTCGCATATCAAACTATCTGAGTTGTGGTATGTGGAAGGAAAAATTTATACAATATCTCCGTAATGAGAAAAATTACTCCACTCATACGGAGATTTCTTATTTGACGGACCTTACACAATTTCAGGAATTTATAGAAGAAGAACTTGGTGAATTCAACCCGGCAGAAATCGATACCGATCTAATCAGGATATGGATCGCTCAGCTGATTGAGGAAGGCATTAAACCAAGATCGGTGAATCGAAAACTCAGTGCACTAAAAACCTTTTTCAAATACCTGAATAAAATTGAAGCCGTCAAAGGAAATCCCGCAGAAGAAATTATCGGGCCCAGAACATCAAAAAAGCTGCCTAATTTTGTCAACCACGAAGACATGACACGGGTAATAGATGATGAATTAGCTTACTCCGATGATTTTGAAGGACAGCGCAACCGCTTTATTATAGAGCTGTTTTACGTAACCGGTATGCGTAAATCAGAACTTCTCGGGTTAAAAAACTCAGATGTCGACAACCACGCAAAAACGCTTCGCGTCACCGGGAAAAGAAACAAACAGCGTATCATCCCCATCTCGGACAACACCATAGAAAAATTGAATAATTATATACAAATAAGAGATCGGGAA
The DNA here is from genome assembly GCA_002316835.1 of Bacteroidales bacterium UBA1035. GTDB lineage: Bacteria > Bacteroidota > Bacteroidia > Bacteroidales > Dysgonomonadaceae > Petrimonas. Next base: position 3,988 of record DCEG01000079.1, read on the forward strand.
ATTGAAAACAAAACACCATTTCTATTTGTTAAAAAAAGCGGAGACCAAATGTATCCGAAAATGATTTACAACATCATCAGAAAACATCTTGATAGTATTTCTACCCTGTCGAAAAAAAGTCCACACGTGTTGAGGCACTCTTTCGCAACTGAGATGCTCAACAACGGAGCTGAAATAAATGCCGTTAAAGAACTGCTGGGACACTCAAGCCTGGCATCTACCGAAGTTTACACTCACGTAACCTTCGAAGAATTAAAAAAAGTCTATCATAACGCTCATCCCAGAGCAAAAAATTAGAGGAGGAAAGATTATGGAATTACGTATTCAGTCTATCAATTTCGAAGCAACAGATCAATTGAAAATCTTTATTGAGAAAAAGATTAAGAAACTCGAAAAATTCAACGACAACATCATCCAAACCGAAGTGATCCTAAAAGTGATTAAACCCGAGACTGCCAAGAACAAGGAAGCATCAGTAAAAATGAATTTAAGAAACGTAGAAGCCTTTGCCAGCAAAACTGCCGACACATTCGAAGAAGCCATCGATCTGTGTGGCGAAGCACTGGAAAAACAAATTAGAAAAACAAAAGAAAAAAAGGAAAGATAATCAAAGAAAAAATCATTTGAAAGTTTTGGTTATCCAAAAAATATCACTACCTTTGCGACCGTTTCTCTCTTATTTTTTGAGGGAAGCGGTTAATTATAAGATAATAAGCCTCTTTAGCTCAGTTGGCCAGAGCACGTGATTTGTAATCTCGGGGTCGTTGGTTCGAATCCGACAAGAGGCTCAAAACTAGTTCATAAGCAAACGAAAAATTAATAATTACACATTATTAATATGAATTAATTAAAGGGCAGTTACCAGAGTGGCCAAATGGGGCTGACTGTAACTCAGCTGGCTTACGCCTTCGGTGGTTCGAATCCATCACTGCCCACAAAAACCACAACGCTCTTAGGAGATCTTTTTCTCCGTTTTGAGAACTAAATGTGGTATTTTTTTGCGGAAGTAGCTCAGTCGATAGAGCATTAGCCTTCCAAGCTGAGGGTCGCGGGTTTGA
>DCEG01000070.1:0-1575 GCA_002316835.1 Bacteroidales bacterium UBA1035
GTTATTGTTTTCTTTTGTTGTTGTACAGATGCTGTTTCCAGTTTTTTTGAAATTTCAGAAATTTTATCATTTGTAGAAAGAATAATATGATTTCCTTCCATAGAATAATCTACGCTTTTATCTTTAAAAAGTGCAGTGAGTACATTGGAAACAGCTTGTTGTTTAGCTCTTATTGAAACCTTTTCGTTTGTATTTACTTCGTTGTTATAAATAAACAGATAATCGGTCTGGCTTTCAATTTCGTTTAACACTTCTTTGAGGGTTACATTGCGTTTATTGATCGTTACTTTGGCATTTTGTGTATAGCTCATTTCAGCCATTGAGCAAAAGACACAGATAAATAATAGAATAAGGGTCGTTCGCATAATCAATAAAAAATGTTTAATGGGTACTTTTTCGGTTAAATTATTACCCAATGAGTTGTTTTTCTTCATACATTTGTAATTGTTTTTAGTTAATACATTGGACTTTTCTTGGTTGTGTTGACGAAAACGTATAGTCGGTGAGCGTTGCAGCGCTTGCCGATTTTGTTTTCTGATTACTGTAATCAGCTTATTTCATAGGCGTACGTATTTTAGATGTTGTTATTTAATGTGAATAGTTCCTGTTTCTTCGTTTCTTTCAAAGCTAAACCGGATGCTTCGCTGCAATACTCTTAAAGCATAATCTACACCATCCGATTGACGGAATTTTCCGGTATAAGTATGCTTAGGTAATTTTGACGAATCGATTTGGATCTTGATATCAAAATATTTTTCGAGTGATAAAAGAATGTCTTCCAGTTGCTTGTTGTTAAACGCAATTAATCCGTTCTTCCAAAGATACCTATCAGCATCCTCTATTTTTGACATAACCAGTTTGTTGTTGCTTAACAGAGCCTTTTCGTTTGGATTTAACGTGACAAGTTTAATGTCATTTTTAAATATCTCCACACCACCCTCAAAAAGGCTGGTCTCGAAAGTATCAAAATCTGAGTATGCTTCTACGTTAAAACTGGTTCCGGTAACATGGATATCTCCGTGGGTTGTTTTTACCACAAACGTTTTGCTCTTATTTTTGCTTATATCAAAGTACGCTTCACCATTTAAATATACTGTACGATTTTTTTGTGAAAATTGTGTAGGGTATCTAAATTCTGTGTTTGAGTTTAGCCATACATTAGAGTTATCAGCAAGAATGAGATTGATGCGCTGGCCGGGTGGAACCAGTATCGTATTGTATTGTTCTTCTAAACTTTTTGAGTTTTTGAATAAGTATAATCCACTTAAAACAAGGAGCAAAGCCACAGCTGCAGCAGTACTTATCTGCCACGGTGAGAATGAGACTTTTCTTTTTTGTTTTATTTCGTGTGAGTTTAACAGTAATGCGTCATAAACTTTTCTTTCCTGAAAAAACAGACGATGATTGGCTTCCGAGGTATCCAACCACTGCCTTATCTGTTTTTCTTCATTAACAGATGCTTTTCCTTCAAAAAAACGATATAATGTCTCCCTGTCCATTTGATATTTTCTTTATCCTGTATATGTATAACAGTTCATAAAGAATACACCCTAACGGAAAATGTGTTTTTTTAAT
>DCEG01000070.1:1708-2198 GCA_002316835.1 Bacteroidales bacterium UBA1035
TTTAATAAAAATAAAGTAAAAAAGGAGATATAATAAGAAAATCTTTTAATGAAAGGCGCAGTTGTCCAAGTGCTTTGGAGATGTGAAACTCAATAGTTTTGATACTAAGATCCATCTCTTCGGCAATATCTTTGTACGAAAGTCCTTGATCGCGGCTTAATTCGAAAACTTGGCGGGTCTTTTCAGGTAATTTATTTAGAGTTGTGTCTATTATTTGTTGAATTTCTGACGAAAAAAGAAAATCCGGATCACATGCTTCCAACGTATTTATGCTTGTAGATAAAAGCCACTCAGCGTGATCACTTATTTCCTTTTTTACTCGTTGTCGGATTTGAATATGCTGAAGGTGATTAAGACACTTGTTTTTAATGATAGTCAGAATGTAGGTTTGCGCCTTTGTATCCGGTAAAAGATTTCCACGATTTTCCCAGTAAATAGTGAACGCTTCCGATACAAAATCTTCAGCTATCTGTTGATTTCTCACATAGCC
>DCEG01000070.1:2494-31248 GCA_002316835.1 Bacteroidales bacterium UBA1035
TTCTTTTGATCTTGATGACAGAAATTGTTAATGATTTTAATCATGGATATGCAAAATTTGATTGTTTTTTTAAAATTCTTTACTTAACAGTGGTCATGGAGTATTGAGAATGCAGATAAAATATGACAGTTGTCTTTGAAAAACTTTTTACTTTGTTTTATTACATATAAGTTAAAATGAATTATTGATGCGATTCTTGTAGAGAATCAATCCGTCGCATCTTTTCAACAAATCTCAGAAAATTTGAACAGACAAATCTTTTCAAAACAGATAATTTTGTATATTTGCTAAATTATATCAAAACATAAAATATTAAATAAATTCACGCCCTATGAAATTTGTAGTATCAAGTGCCACATTGTTGAGCCATCTGCAAGCAATCAGCAGAGTTATCAATTCAAAAAATACGTTACCCATTTTGGATTGTTTTCTTCTGGAATTGGACGGAAATGTGTTAACCATTACAGCCGCCGATAACGAGACACGATTGGAAACCAAAGTGGAAGTAAACAGCTCGGAAGGAACAGGCAGTTTGGCTATCAACTCTAAAAACCTGCTGGATCCGCTGAGAGAGTTACCTGATCAACCGCTAACTTTTGATGTGAATGATGAAACGCTGGAAGTTTACATCTATTACCACAACGGGAAATACAATTTTGTTGGCTTGAAAGGTGATGAATATCCGAAACCAAAGGAATTGAAGGAGTCGGCTATCGGACTCAATATAGCAGCTGACACACTTTTCAATGGAATTAACAGAACGGTTTTCGCTACCGCCGACGACGAACTTCGTCCGGTGATGAACGGTATTTACTTTGATATTACCACCGATGATCTTACTTTTGTGGCATCCGACGGACATAAACTTGTTCGTGTCATCCACAAAGACGTAAAAGGAGATGGACGTTCATCGTTTATTCTTCCGAAAAAACCGGCTAATCTGCTAAAATCGCTCCTTCCGAAGGAAAGTGGAACGGTGGAGATAAAGTTCGATGAGAACAACGCGTATATTACGATGTCGAATTTTGTGATGATCTGTCGTTTTGTGGAAGGGCGTTATCCAAACTACAACTCAGTAATTCCCCAAAATAATCCCAACAATGTTACGCTAGACAGGCTTACCTTACTGAATGCTCTGAAACGCGTCAGCGTATTTTCCAATCCGGCAAGCAGTTTGGTGAAACTACAAATGTCGGAGGAGAAGATTGTTGTTTCGGCTCAGGATATCGATTTTCTTACTTCCGCAGAAGAAATTATTCCTTGTCAATATAATGGAAATGTGATGAACATCGGATTTAAAGCTGTTTTCCTGATTGATATTCTGAACAATATTCCAGCAACCGATGTGAAAATTGAACTTTCCGATCCTTCACGTGCCGGAATCATTCTTCCTGCCGAAAATGAAGAAAATGAAGATATGCTCACGTTGCTGATGCCGATGATGTTAAATGACTAAAATGTTAGATGTCGGATGATGGATGTCTCCTGCCTGTCGGCAGACAGGGATGTCTTTCATCTGAAATCTGATAACCCAAATAAATATGCAATTAAACCTCAAAAATCCGTTGGTTTTCTTTGACCTTGAAACCACCGGAATAAATATTACTAAAGATAGAATTGTCGAAATTTCATTACTGAAAGTTCATCCCAACGGAAAAGAAGAGATAAAATCAAGAAAGATAAATCCTGAAATGCCTATTCCGCCGCAGGCGACTGCCATTCACGGAATTACCGATGAGGACGTGAAAGATTGTCCTACGTTCAAGCAGGTTGCAAAATCGTTGGCCGATATGCTGGAAGGCTGTGATATAGCAGGTTTTAACTCCAGCCGCTTTGATGTGCCGATGCTTTCGGAGGAATTTCTTAGAGCCGGAGTGGATTTCGATATGAGCAAACGTAAATTTGTTGATGTTCAGATCATTTTTCATAAGAAAGAACAACGTACGTTAGAAGCAGCATACAAATTTTATTGTGATAAGGAACTGGAAAATGCGCATTCTGCTGAAGCAGATACCATTGCAACCTATGAGGTGTTGAAATCGCAACTCGATAGATATCCCGATTTGGAAAATGATATCGCGTTTCTTTCCAAAGAATACTCCAGTTTTAACAATAATGTGGATTTTGCCGGACGACTTATTTTCGATGAAAATGGAATTGAGGTGTTCAATTTCGGTAAACACAAAGGTAAATCGGTAGCACAGGTTCTACGTAATGAACCCAGTTATTATTCGTGGATGATGGATGGTGATTTTCCATTGAATACCAAACAAATGCTTACAAAAATTAGGCTTCGTGAAATGAATAATTAAGGTGGTATTTATGAAATATTTTCGATGGATTCTGTTGTTTTCAATACCTTTTCTGATCACATTTTGTGGGAAAGGGAAAGCCGAAACCGTTGAAGTGGCAAAAGATGCACTCGGAATTCCATTGGAACGAAAACAACGGTTTTCAGGAAACTACAACCGGGAGTTCAACGATTTGCAGGACGCACACCTGTCAGCCGCTATTGCTAATGGAATTTCACCCATGTCGCTACGCGATGATACGCTGAAATTAAAAAAAGAATTAGTACGCCTTCCTGACGAATTGGAGCTTTATAAAATGTACGATCTAACGCACTCCATTCCCTTTTTAGTTCCTTCTGCCGCACAACTCTTCATCGATATTACACACAACTTTCGTGATTCGCTGTACAGCAAAGATTTGCCACTTTACCGACTATATCTGACCAGTGTGCTTCGTACCGACGATGATCTTTCTACATTGACAAAGAGAAACATTAACGCCAGTGAAAATTCCACACACCGCTACGGAACCACTTTCGATATATCCTGGAAACGGTTCGAGCAGGTCATTTCTGATTCTACACATCAGGTACCACCTGAGCGGTTAAAACTGGTACTGGCACAAGTGCTTTTCGATCTAAAAAGACAGGAGCGATGTTACGTGAAACATGAGCGAAAACAGGCATGTTTTCACATTACAGTCAGGTGATAGAGGCAAATTTACCGTAATCTTTTAATAATTCAATTATGAAAAATGCATTTTTATTATTGTTGTTAGGTTTTGGATTGTTGATGACCGGCTGCTCCACGTACTATTTTTCGACGGTTGAATCGTATCATAATCGTCTCCCTTCCACCGAAAACGGGTACTTCTCAACAACAAAAAACAATATCGTGGTTACATATTCATTTAGAGAATATGGCGGCAAGGTTAATTACGAAGTTTACAATATGAGTGATGATCCCATCTTTATCGATCTGGATAAATCTACTTTAATTGCTGAGGATTATGCCATCCACCAGTTACAAAGCGTTTCAGATCCGGTTGAATCGGAAAAGGTGTTCGAAGCAATTGCGCAAAATTTATCTTCTGATACGACTGTTACTTCGGCAGTAAATTTGTTTAAACAACTCTCGCAATCACAAAGCAAGTTATTCGTTCCACCTAATTCAAGGACGAACTTTTCTCCGGTTTCGTTGTACGACCTTTATGATATGCGTTTGCCCAAACAGGTATATGACCAGGTAAGGGTAGGAGAAGGTCATGTTCGAGGAGTTTATTTTACCCCTGTTAATTCACCGCTCATATTTCGCACATATCTTACTGTAGTCAATGGCAAAGATCAATCGGAAACGGTTTTTGAAGATATCTTTTACGTGTCCCGTGCTTATAAAGCAAGTTCTTCTGACATTTTGATGGGATATGTTAAGCAGCGGGGTGATATGTACTATTTCTTTGAATCTAACGAAACAGCCAAATTATTGGGCTGGACAGTAGTTGGGATAGCAGCAATAGCCGGAGCTGCTGCACTGGCAGGAGATCAAGTTGTAGAAGAAATTTCTTATTGATGGATTTATGAAGCGTTTTTTTATCACACTTTCGTACAACGGAAAAAACTACGTGGGTTGGCAAATGCAGCCTAACGGAGTGAGCATTCAACAGGTTTTGCAGGATGCTCTATCGACTATTTTGCGTGAGCAAATTGAAGTGGTGGGGGCGGGCAGGACCGATGCCGGAGTTCATGCAAGGAAAATGGTGGCGCATTTTGATTTTTCGGGAGAAAGATTTGATGAGAAAGATTTGGTGAGAAACCTTAATAGTTTCTTGTCAAGGGATATTGCCGTTCACGAAATCCGGGAAGTAAAACCCGATGCCCACGCCCGGTTTTCAGCCACTTCAAGAACTTATAAATATTATCTCACTACGGAAAAAGACCCGTTTTTACACGATTTCAGCTATCAGGTGTTTTTTCAGCCCGATATTAATATCATGAATGCCTTGTGCGAAGTGCTGAAAGAATACGAAGATTTTACCAGTTTCAGCAAACTGCACACCGATGTGAAAACCAACAACTGCCGCATAAGCGAAGCTTATTGGAAACAAGAAAGCAACACATGTTTTGTTTTTACCATAACTGCCGACCGTTTTCTTCGGAATATGGTTCGTGCCATTGTAGGAACTCTCCTGGAGGCCGGACGTGGAAAATTGGATGAGCGTGGCCTTCGGCGAATTATCGAAGCAAAGAACCGCTCCGTTGCAGGAGATTCCGCTCCAGGACATGCCCTTTTCCTGCACGATGTAACCTATCCCAATGATACTTGGTTGTAGAGACGGTGCGTGCACCGTCTCTGAGTCTCATTAGCTGTTTACTGACGGTGTGACTTGAAGTCGTTTCTCAAAAAGATTTTTTTCTTACCTTTGCCCCAATTATACTATTTCATTCATTATTTAAAAGGGAGGTTCACCATGCAAGTGTTACACAACCGAATATCTAATGAGGAATTAAAGGCACGCATGTTGGCTGAAACAGAGCGACGTGTCACTATTTCTCTATACAAATATTTCACAATAGATAATCCACAGGAATTTCGCGACGAAGTGTACGTGAAATTCAATCAACTCCGTGTTTTCGGAAGAATTTACATTGCTCACGAAGGCATCAATGCACAAATAAGCGTGCCCGAGAGTAATTTTGAATCTTTCAAGGAAACGTTGTACAATCTGGCGCCCGAACTTAACGGACTTCGTTTGAATATTGCCATCGATGACGATAGTAAATCGTTTTGGGTACTGCGGTGTAAAGTCCGTTCTAAAATAGTTGCCGACGGCATTACGGATTCAGGGTTCAACCCGTCAAACATCGGCAAGTACCTGAAGGCCGATGAAGTCAATGAGATGATTGGCCGTGATGACACCATTTTCGTAGATATGCGCAATCATTACGAGTACGAAGTGGGGCATTTTGAAAATGCACTGGAAGTGCCTTCCGATACTTTTCGCGAACAATTACCCATGGCCGCAGAAATGCTGAAGGATAAAAAAGATAAAAATATCGTAATGTACTGCACCGGAGGCATTCGGTGTGAAAAAGCCAGCGCGTATTTGCGTTATAACGGCTTCCCGAATGTTTATCACGTAGAAGGAGGCGTTATTGAATATACACGCAAGGCCAAAGAGCAAAATCTGCCGTTGAAGTTTATCGGAAAAAACTTCGTGTTTGATGAACGTTTAGGTGAACGAATTACCGATGACGTTATTGCACAATGTCATCAATGCGGAAAGCCTTGTGATAATCATACCAACTGCAACAACGATGGTTGTCATTTGCTGTTTATTCAGTGCGATGAATGTAAAGCCAGGTACGACGGTTGCTGTAGTGACGAATGTTCGGAAGAATTTCACTTACCTCTTGAAGAACAACGTGTCCGTCGCGCGGGAAGAGAAAACGGTACAATGATTTTTAATAAATCGAAAGATCATCTGTTACGAAAGGTTTCTCCAAGTAGCAGCTGTTTCTGAAGTAGCTTTTTACTTTGGTTAAGCACATACAGTTCCAATTTGTCACTTGAAAGTGTACCTGACTTTATGAAAGTTTGCCGCCATATAAATAAGAGGTAGAATATGAGGGCTTATTAGATAAAGCACCAATTATTATTCCCCCTTCATTGACTCATGCATCGCTTTGGCAGCTTTTCTTCCATCTCCCATAGCAAGAATTACGGTCGCACCACCCCTAACGATATCGCCACCGGCAAAAATGGTTTCGTCAGCGGTTTGCATGGTGTCAGCATTCACTACAACGGTTCCCCATGATGTGATTTCCAATCCTGTAAAAGTAGATGGGATCAATGGATTAGGTGATACACCCACACTTACGATAACTTCGTCAACATCTATCCAGACTGTATCTCCTTCAATTACAACGGGTTTTCTCCTGCCGGAAGAATCGGGTTCGCCTAATTTCATCCGTTGCAGCAACATACGCTGAACGCGACCACGCTCATCCCCCTCGTACCGAATGGGATTATGAAGCGTTAGAAAGTCTATGCCTTCTTCTTTGGCGTGCTTCACTTCTTCAACACGTGCCGGCATCTCTTCTTCCGAACGGCGATAAACGATCATTGCTTTTTCGGCTCCTAACCGACGAGCTGTTCGTACGGCGTCCATGGCAGTGTTTCCACCACCGATAACAGCCACACGTTTTCCCATTTGCACAGGTGTATCGCTTTCGGGGTCAGCAGCCTGCATCAGGTTTACACGGGTGAGATATTCGTTACACGACATCACACCAATTAGATTTTCGCCCGGAATATTCATGAAATTCGGCAATCCGGCACCGCTTCCAATAAAAATACCCTGGTAGCCTTCGGCTTTGAGATCTTCCTGCGAAATAGTTTTTCCTATAATGCAATTGGTGATAAACTTAACGCCCATTTGTTTCAACACATCAATTTCAACATCCACAATATCGTTGGGAAGACGAAATTCGGGAATGCCGTATCGAAGAACACCGCCAAGCTCGTGAAGTGCTTCGTAAACTGTAACATCGTAGCCCAGTTTGATCATATCGCCGGCAAAAGCTAATCCTGCCGGGCCCGAGCCCACTACGGCAATTTTCATTCCGTTAGCGGAAGCAATTTCCGGGATAGAAATGTTTCCGCTTTCGCGTTCGAAGTCAGCAGCAAATCGCTCTAAATGGCCTATGGCCACAGGTTCTTTTTTTAACTTCAAGGTGTAGAAACACTGGCTTTCGCACTGCCTTTCCTGTGGACAAACCCTGCCACAAACCGCAGGTAGGGCACTAGTCTCTTTCAATGCTTTAGCTGCTTCAAGAATTTCTCCGCGTTCAATATTCTTGATAAATTTAGGAATATTTATTTCAACCGGACAACCTGTGATACAGGTAGGATTAACGCAATCGAGACAACGTTGAGCTTCTGCCTGCGCTTGTTCCATTGTAAGTCCCAAATTCACTTCGTCGTATGTGCGACTTCTGATTTTTGCGTCCACCTCAGGCATTTTTACCCGGATCAGATCGGTTCTTTCTTTGTTTTTTATTGTTTTGCGCAGTTCTTCGCGCCATAATTGTGCTCTTTCAGCTTGCAAATATTCTTGTGTAGGCATTTGTCTTTGTTTTTTATTATTGTTTAGACACACGGCCATGTGTCTAAATGCAGCCGCACTTCTCTGCGGAATTTAATTGTATGCTCTCAAACGCATCAACATTTCATCGAAATCTACCTGATGAGCATCGAACTCTGGCCCGTCCACACAAACGAATCTGGTTTGTCCGCCAACGGTAACACGGCAGGCACCACACATCCCTGTGCCGTCAACCATAATCGTATTAAGAGATGCAACTGTGGGTACATTATATTTTTTTGTCAGCTCCGATACAAATTTCATCATGATAGCAGGGCCGATAGTAACGCACAAATCTACTTGTTCTCGTTGAATTACCTGTTCTACTCCGGCTGTAATCAATCCTTTTTGTCCATATGAACCGTCATCTGTCATGATAATTACTTCATCTGAAAACTTACTGACTTCATCTTCAAGAATGACTAAATCTTTGGAACGAGCAGCCAAAACCGTTATCACTTTGTTACCGGCATTTTTCATGGCTTCAATTATCGGAAGCATAGGGGCAACGCCAACACCACCTCCGGCACACAGAACAGTGCCAAAATTTTCTATGTGCGTCGCTTTTCCCAACGGACCAACCAAATCAGTAATATAATCACCTGCTTCGAGCTGGCAAACTTTTTCCGATGATTTTCCAACTCGTTGAATGACGAGAGTAATGGTGCCCTTCACTGGATCGGAAGATGCGATAGTGTACGGTACCCGTTCTCCTTTTTTACCTACGCGGACCATTACAAAATGGCCTGCTCTTCTGCTTTTAGCAATCAAAGGTGCCTCAATCTCAAATTTTACAACCCTGTCGGAAAAATTTTCTTTCGAAATTATTCTATTCATTTAGTCTGACAAATTTTTTACAAAAATAAAGATTTTAATTCAAAATCGATGTAACAAACAACCTCCATGTGGGCACAATTAGTAATTTTAACAGTGAAACATGCGAGGCGAGCGCTAGAATACAGGATTTTATACTTAAAATATTTGGTTAATAATTTATTTCCAGGTTATCAATGTGCTGTCGAAAGAAAATTTTTGAGAACATTATCGAAGTAAAACTACAAGCAGGTAGCTTAAAACGAGTATACAGATGATCAAAACAATGGAAAATAAAATGTTCAATCTTCTTGTTTTAGAATCATCAGCAACGTATTCCACGGGTTCTCTGTTTTCAGGAGGGAAGAAAAAATCGCTCAATATTATCCACAAATTTTTCATAACCTAAAACTTTTTAATGATTACCTGCTTTTATAACAATTTGGATACGTGTTGTGTTTTGACCAATTGAATATTATTGGAGGGTTACTCCAATTTGCTTAAAAGTGCGGAAATCTAACGCTTTAAGTAAGCCAAATTATTATATTTTTGTCAAACGAAGAAATTGTATTAAATTTGCAGTAAAGAAACGAGAAAATAGTATTAAAATTATACACTTTGTTACTCGTTTGTTATCCAGCAGTTGAATAACATCTCGTTCTTTTTTGTGTATCAATACGATACAAATATTATGGGCTTGACCGGTTTTGACAGCGGGCAGAAGTGGTTTGTAAGCATGCAGTGCGTTGTTGGTTTGCACTTTAATATCAATCTTCAAAGCTATAACTGGCAATAATAACAATTACGCTCTTGCTGCGTAACCGAAGTACAGTAGGTTAATCGCTTAATTCCGGCACAGGTGCCGGAACAAGACATCACCCGGAAGCTGTGGCTTCGAAGCGTGCCGATAAGGTGGTGCAGGCAAATCGGAGATAGGATAGGAGATGCTTTGGCTCCTTTCCGAAACTAAAGAAGATAAGGATTGAGTTTGGTGGTTTCAGTCGCGCTCCTTCCCGACAATTAAAATGAAACTAAGCATGTAGAAAGCGAATTAATTCCTCGTTTGGACGAGGGTTCGAATCCCTCCAGGTCCACTGGAGATTGGAAGAGGTTGTTTCATAACAGATACAGCCTCTTTTTCATTCGTAATATGGTTGTTGTGCCTAATTGGATGGGAAGTGATATTAAAAAAAGGCTGTAAATCGATTGATTCACAGCCCTTACAGCAGTACACCCGGCGAGATTCGAACTCGCATCGTCGGAACCGGAATCCGATATTCTATCCATTGAACTACGGGTGCAGAAATTATCTGAATGAGGTATTATTCCAGTTCAGCGTTATAGTATCACTTTTTATAAATGGCTTTATTTCAGCTAACTGCTCGTTGGAAAGATATTTCTTAAAATCGAGTTTTAGTGTCAGCCTGTTTGAGTCATTTTCGAACTCAGCTGAAATAGGATAAATATCCGGCAAAGATACTGCAAATTTATAATTATCGGTATCTTTTTTCGATTCATCTAAAAAAGATTCTGCCGAAATGTGGGGTAGAAGCGTGTCTGCGTCTAATTCTTTCCAATCGGTTGAATAAAATTTGATATTGCTGTCGCATGCGTTTCCACAAACGGTTTTTATAACGCAAATTATCTGAGTATCGTTAATTAACGGCAACAGCTTTATTTGTGTTGTTCCGATCTCGGAAGTTTTTATTTTCAAAAAATCTGAAGAATAGGCTAGTTTTTCTATTTCTCCGAGCGGATAAGGGATGACCGTTTTTCCGGTGTCGACCAAAAACATGGTCCTGTTACCTTCTGATAATCCAGGTAAAATAGAGTTTGGCATAGTTTTAAAAACATCATCTATTTTCTGCGAAAATGCTGAAACAGAAACGAAAATAAGTAACGTGATAAATATTTTTTTCATTGAATGTTATTTGGTAAGAATCCCAATTTGATCGATGGTCACGCCTGGTTTCCCGCCATCAGTTCCAGCGATGGTTTCAAAACGGAATAACTTTGCATCAACGCTATTATCGAATTTTACAAATTGGGGAATGGGATTATTTTTTATATTGCTGAATTCACCTTTGTTGAGTATTGTCCATGATTTCCCATCTTCACTCACGCTAAAAGAATAATTGAAAACCGATTCTTTTTCTACAACAGGTTTATAGGTAAATCCTTTCATGGATACGGTTTCTCCCAAATCGACAATTAACGGAACACTGGTCTCAACCGTCCATTTATCTTTTGCCACGGCACTCAAATTTAATTCACCTGAATTTGTTGCTATCGCAGGTGCCAGATAGGCGCCAACAGCAAGGATATTGGCTTTTTCGCGGGTTTCGATTATTGTAACACGGATTTTTGATGGAGCACAATCATCGAATTTGAGTAATCGTTTGTAACCGATTGTAGTACCTTCGGTCAATTTTATCCATTCGTTGTTGATAAACCCTTCAACTTTGAAAACTTCTACCCGTTGTCCTTTTTTGATGTCTTCCTGGAGCATCACAGTGTTGATGGTGTCTCCATTGGTAGTAAATTCTTTAAAATCCCCGCTTTTGGCTGTCCAGGCGATATTACCGTTACCAATTTTGTTGCTTTCGAGTGTTTTTTTGAGGTAAGCTCCAAATTCCTTCAGTCTGGCTACATCCACTTCGTGGAGTAAACCACGTTTGTCGGGTGGAATATTCAGCAGGAGAACCGAATTCATTCCCACCGATTGATAGTAAATATCGACCAGTTGTTGCAGCGTTTTCACCTGATGATCTTGTTCAGGATGATAGAACCATCCCGGTCGGATGGAAACATCTACTTCTGACGGATACCAATACAATTTATTTGCTTCCACAATCAGGTTACGACTGCCCAAGTCTTTAGCCATTGGGTTGATTTCCAGTAGCTTGTTTTCGTCTACAATAGTTTCGTTTATGTCGGGATTAAGAGGAGTTACACTCCATTCGGTTTCGCGTCCCAGCCCACTTTCGTTACCCACCCAACGAACGTCGTTGCCCATAATAGCCTTTACCGCTTTTGGCTGAAGACTGTCGATAACATGATAAAAACGTGTCCAGTCATAAATCTGTCGTTTCCCATTAGGCCCTTCACCATTGGCTCCGTCGAACCAAACTTCGTGCACTTCACCATAATTGGTGAGCAACTCTTTTAATTGTTCTACGAACATGGCGTTATACCGTGGCGAATCACCATAACTTTCAGCATTTCTGTCCCACGGTGAGAGATAAACTCCGAATTTCATTCCATACTTGTCGCACGCATTTTTTACTTCGCGAACGATATCTCCGTTACCATCTCTCCAAAGCGATGATTGTACGGAGTGTTTTGTGGTTGAGGTAGGCCAAAGGCAGAATCCGTCGTGGTGTTTTGCAGTAAGAATAATCATCTTGAATCCCGCCTCCCGAAGCGAAATAACCCACTGCTCTGCGTTAAAATCGGTAGGGTTGAAAAGTGTTGGATCTTCTTTTCCATCTCCCCATTCTCTACCCGTAAAGGTATTTATACCGAAATGAATGAAAGCGGTTAGTTCTAATTTCTGCCATTCGTATTGTTGAGGAGTAGGAGTGAGATAGGCTGAGAGTTTTATTTTCTGCTCGGGTGTTATGTCTTGAGGAAAAGAGAGTTCTTTCACAAAATATTTCTTATCCTTCGAAATACATGATGAGAGTGCTGAAAGAATAAGCAACAATACGACAGCTATTTTTTTCATAGCGGACTGATCAAATTTTTAAATATTTGCAAAGTTAAGTAGTTTTGATAAAATCGCAAATAAAAAAGCCACCCCGTTGAGGATGGCCTTTTTGTTATTTACCGGAAGTTTTCTTACTTAACTGTAGCAACAACTTCTTCAACAGCTTGAACGAGAGTGTCAGCAGCAGCGGCAGCAGCAATACTGTCAGCAATAGCTTTTTCAGCAGCAGCGATGCTGTCTAATCTTGCAACTTCTGCAAGGCTGTCTAATCTTGCTTGTTCAGCTTCAGCTTGTTTGTTTGTGCAAGAAGCAAATCCGATAGTAGCAACTAAGGCTACGAATAATAATACTTTTTTCATTTTTTCAATAATTTTAAACGATAAATAATACTTGGTTTTTAAAAAACGGTGCAAAGTTATATCGTTTTTATGTTATATAACATGTTTAGCGAAAAAAGTATAGTTAAATAATCTTAAGAGAGGCTGGCTTTTTTTACTTAATGTGCGTGACCCTCCAATCCTTCTTCACGAGTGGCGTGAATCGTACTGTGCGGATGCTCGACAGGTGCATATATTGAATAGAGTTTCAGCGGTTTATCTGAGTCATTTTTAAGATTATGCCATTTCCCCGCTGGAATAAAGATAGCGATGTCATCGCTCACTCTTTTTTGAAAATCGAGATTATCTTCTGAGTCGCCCATCATAACAATGCCATTTCCTTCTTCCACTCGGAGGAACTGGTCTGTTGTAGTGTGTAATTCCAATCCGATATCTTCACCGGGCTGGAGAGTCATCACTGTCATTTGCATATATGTACCAGTCCATATAGACGTTCTGTAAGTTTCGTTTTGCACTGTGTAGTCTTCGATATTGAAGACAAAAGGCTCAGCACCAAAATCGCGAAACTCAACCGGTTCGCTTATCGCCTTATTTTCTTTATTGACTGAATCACCGGAAGTGGGTTGATTGCACGATATGAATAGTATTGCACTTACCGTGGCTAACAAAAAAAGAACTTTTTTCATCGTAAATAATTTTAAATTAATGAGTTGAATTTTCCTATAATGGGTGAAATTAGAGAAAATAATACCAACGTCCAAATATTGTGCGCATATTTGGACTTGATATAAATTAACCGGAGAAAAAAGTCTTATCTGTTCTTATGAATATAGAAACCGTTTTATACTTTTTTTGGGAGTTTTCTCAAACTCATCGTGATGGATCTCTATAGTGCTGATTTTCTCGTAATTGGCAACTTGTTTGTTTAAGATGCCTTTATTCTCTTCCATAATTTGGAGCAGCCGGTTGTTGTCAACGTTATCTGCATCCATTGCAGCAAAGTCGGGATGCACTAACGCTACGAGTTTGTTATCTCTTTCTATCAAAAGACTTTCTGCCACGTAGGGAAGATTATTTAATTTAGATTCAATCTCCTCAGGATAAATGTTTTGCCCGCTGGGTCCGAGGATCATCGTTTTTATGCGTCCTTTTATAAACAACCGGTTGTTTCTCATTATACCCGAGTCGCCTGTCTTCAGCCATCCGTCTTCAGTGAATGCGGCTTTTGTTGCTTCAGGATTCTTGTAGTAACCTTTCATTACGTTTTCACCGCGAACTTGAATTTCTCCAGGCACATTTTCAGGATCTGAGGAATCGATCCTTGCTTCCATAATATCTTTAAGGACAGAACCGCAGGATGTGGGAACAAAGTCGTAATGATGATCGTAAGAAATAAGCGGAGCACATTCTGTCATGCCGTAACCTACGGTAAAAGGGAATTTAATCTTGTAGAAAAAGGCTTCGATATCTTTTCCCAAAGCAGCGCCGCCAATAATAACTTCCCGAAAGTTCCCACCCAGAGATGTGACGAGTGATTTTTTTATTTTGTTGTAAATCAGATTATTTATACCCGGGATCTTAAGTATTATTTTCATTATCGGTTTTTCGATAACCGGAAGTATTCTCTTCTTGTATATCTTTTCGAAAATTAGCGGAACGGTAATGATAATGTTTGGTTTTATCTCTTGAAAAGCCTTAACAAGATTTTGCGGAGATGGGATAACGTCTAGCAACGTAACGTGAACACCCGTAGAAAGTGCGTATAGGAAATCGAATGCACAACCATAAGCGTGTGCCATGGGCAGAAATGCCAAGTCTCTTTCTCCCGGAAAAAGCAGTTCAAGTGTGTGGGCGTACGTAATATTGCCGGCATAGTTGTTGGCTGTTAGCATAACGCCTTTGCTAAATCCGGTAGTCCCCGATGTATAATTCAGGCAAATTACTTCATCGTTATCAACTTCTGCATAAATAACATTTTCTTTGTTAAATCCGTTTGGATAGCTCTGAGTAAATAGTTCATCGAGCTTAGTGATAATCTCACCTGCTTTTTTGTCTTCACTCTTGAGTAAGCTATAAGATGGGAGCGAAAAAACAGGGAGTTTTATTTTTTCCTTGTCTAAATTTTCCCAAATATTTTCATTTATGAAGATACATTTCGATTCGCTGTGATCGATAATGTGCTCCATGCTTTCCGGGTTGAATTCGTGCAAAATTGGTACGATAACAGCACCGTAAGTAAATGTAGCGAGAAAGATGATCGACCAGCTCATATGGTTTTTTCCTATCAAAGCAATTTTATCTCCCTTTTCGATACCCAACTCTCTAAATAAGATATGTATTCGAGCTATTTTCTCAGCCAATTGCTTGTATGAAAGTGTGTTACGATCTTTGTAATTAGTCAGCGCTGATAATTCCCAGTGTGTTTTAAAACTTTCTTCGTAAATTTTTATAAAGTTTTGCTGTATCATTTTTGCACAAATAATTAAATTATGTGCAAAAATAATACGAATTTACAGATTGACAAAGAAATGCTACCGATAAATTGATGCATTTTTTGTATTTTTGCAGACTTCAATTAACAATTAAATAAATAAGCGACCTGGTTATCCGCGTTAGCTCACAAAATAAAAATGATTGATCAAACTGTTTTTGAAAATAAAACTGCAGCATATTATACATTAGGATGTAAACTCAATTTTGCCGAAACATCGGCCATCGGCAAGCAATTGCTCAATGCAGGAGTGCTTCGTGCACGAAAAGGCCAGAAGGCCGATGTTTGCGTTATTAACACGTGTTCCGTAACAGAATTGGCGGATAAAAAAGGAAGACAAGCCATTCGAAAGATGATTCAAAACCATCCCGATGCTTTTGTGGTGGTTACAGGCTGTTACGCTCAACTAAAACCCGATGAAGTTGCTTCAATTGAAGGTGTTGATCTGGTATTGGGTTCGGAACAAAAGCTTGATGTAGTTCAGTACCTGGACGACTTGAAGAAGAAAGATAAAGGTGAAATAATTACATCAAAAACGCACAGGATCAGAACTTTTGTCCCATCGTGTTCTGCTGATGACCGTACCCGCTATTTCCTGAAAGTACAAGACGGATGCGATTACTTCTGCTCGTTTTGCACCATTCCCTATGCCCGTGGCAGGAGTCGGAACGGATCCATTGCCGATCTGGTAAAACAGGCACAGGATGTGGTTGTTAGAGGTGGAAAAGAAATTGTACTTACGGGTGTGAATATCGGAGATTTCGGACATACAACGGGTGAAACATTCTTCGATTTAATAAAAGCATTGGATGATGTTGACGGAATAGAACGTTTTCGTATTTCGTCGATCGAACCTAATTTACTTTCTGACGAAATCATTGATTTTGTGGCGAACTCAAAGCGGTTTGCGCCACATTTTCACACGCCGCTGCAAGCTGGAAGCGATGCCGTTTTGAAACTGATGAAACGAAAGTATGACACCGCTTTGTTTCGACATAAAATGGATAAGATAAAATCGGTTATGCCGCACGCTTTTATAGGTGTGGACGTTATTGTAGGACTTCGGGGTGAATTGGATGAGTACTTTGAAGAAAGCAGAGATTTTATTGAGTCGCTCGATTTTTCACAACTTCACGTTTTCACTTATTCTGAACGTTCCGGAACACAGGCGCTGGAAATAGATCACGTAGTATCTCCACGAACCAAACACAACAGAAGTAAAGAGTTACACGATATTTCTGACCGCAAATTACGCGGTTTTTATGAATCGCAAAAGGGTAAAACAAGAAAAGTACTTTTTGAGCACACACGCCACGGGAATATGATGCACGGATTTACCGAGAACTACGTGAAATTATTTACTGCATATAATCCGTCTCTTGTTAACAAAGTAATTGACGTGAAAGTAGGAGAATATAACGAAGATGAAATGGCTATGGAAGCTATTTTTGTAGATCAATAAACACAATAATGGCCGGGAAAAACAAGAAAGGAATTGGATTTTATCTCCTTTACGGTGTGTTGAATCTTATTGCGATACTTCCGTTTGGGGTATTGTATTTTCTTTCAGATATACTATATGTTATCGTTTATTACTTAGTGGGTTATAGGAGGAAAGTTGTCAGAAAAAACCTTATTAACTCTTTTCCCCGAAAAAAAGAAAAAGAAATCCTGCAGATCGAGAAAAAGTTTTACCGGCATCTTTGCGACTATTCAGTGGAAACCATCAAAACACTGCGGATTTCTGATGAAGAAATTCGTAAGAGAATGGTTTTTAAGAATCCCGAGATTGTTTACAGACTTACGAAAGACGGAAATTCCTGCTTGCTGAGTCTGGGACATTACGGAAATTGGGAATGGGTGCCATCGATAGGTTTGTACTTGCTGCCCGAAGTGGAACAAGGACATGTATACAAGACGTTGAAATCGAAAGCTTTCGATGAACTGTTTTTTAAGATTCGTTCCCGGTTCAATCCTAAGCCCATTGAAATGAAATCGGTTTATCGCACCATTATCCGAAACAGAAACGATGGCAAAGCAATGGTTATCGGTTTTTTGTCTGATCAGCGGCCGAAAAAGCAAAACAATGAAAATTGGATGACGTTTCTCAATCAGGATACCATAGTTCAGACCGGGATGGAACGAATTGCAGAACAATTTGGATTTGCAGTCGTCTATCTTGATATAAAAAAGGTAAAACGCGGGTATTACGTGGGCGATTTTTCGGTAATAACGGCG
The DNA here is from genome assembly GCA_002316835.1 of Bacteroidales bacterium UBA1035. Taxonomy (GTDB): domain Bacteria; phylum Bacteroidota; class Bacteroidia; order Bacteroidales; family Dysgonomonadaceae; genus Petrimonas. Next base: position 19,518 of record DCEG01000070.1, read on the forward strand.
GATGCAAGTAATGAAGAAGAGCTTGCCGTGACAGAAAGGTATACACGAAAACTGGAAGAAACCATTTTGCACGAACCGGCATATTATTTGTGGTCGCACAACAAATGGTCACGCAAGAAAAAACAAAAAGCATGAAGACATCGGTTGTCATATTGAACTGGAACGGACGCAAATTATTGGAGCAATTTCTTCCCTCTGTTTTGCAGCACACGTTAGACCATAAAACAGAAGTTGTTGTGGCTGATAACGGTTCATCGGATGATTCCATCGATTTTCTGAAGACTGAGTTCCCACAAGTGCCGGTTATTGTCCTCGATAAAAATTACGGCTTTGCTGATGGATATAACCTGGCATTACAACAAGTACACTCGGAATACATTGTGCTGCTCAATTCTGATGTGGAGACTACTGAAAACTGGCTTTCAACGATGATCGGTTATTTGGACAAGCACCCTGAAGTTTCTGCTGTCCAACCCAAAATATTAGCACAAAAAAGTAAAACTCAGTTCGAGTACGCCGGAGCTTGCGGAGGTTTTATCGATCGGTTTGGTTATCCTTTTTGCCGGGGTCGGATTTTGGAAAGCGTGGAACAGGATCAAGGTCAGTACGACTCTATAATTCCCGTATTTTGGGCTACCGGGGCCTGTTTGTGTATTCGCCGGAAAGATTATTTCGAAGCGGGAGGCCTGGATGCACGCTTTTTCGCGCATATGGAAGAAATTGATCTTTGCTGGCGGTTGAATGCACGGGGGAAAGGGATAGCATGCTTGCCTCAATCGATGGTTTATCATGTGGGCGCTGCATCGTTGACTAAAGAAAATCCGAGAAAAACCTATCTGAACTTTCGTAACAACTTGTTGATGCTATACAAGAACTCGCGCCTGCGGAGTTTAGTTTTCGTTTTTACTGTCCGTCTGATTTTAGATGTTTTGGCATTCCTTCATTTACTGATAAAAGGAAAGTTTGACAATGCAAAAGCGATTATTGAGGCACATAAGGATTTTTTCAAAATGAGATCCGACTTTAAATATAACCGACGGGAAAATTTATCGAAAAGAGTTGTTGGCCATATCCCTACAAAATTCCGTGGTAGTATTTTGTGGAATTATTACTTGAAAGGGAAAAAAACGTACGCTGCGATTTTTAGATAATCAAATTTACAAAAGTTGTATAACTTCTCATTTGTCATGTTGAACGCAGTGAAACATCTGCATCTTCAAAGTTTTAGATACTTCATTCCGCTGAAGCTTCATTCAGTATGACAGATTTGTATATAATTTGTTTCAGAAAAATTTCGAAAACTGATTACTCAAAATTAAAACTCAATACGATCATTCGCTGTGTGGCTTTGGAGAGCGATAACGGATATTTCATCAACTCCCTGTCCACCAGATCGGATCGGTCTTTTTCGAGCATTTCATTTAGCCCAAAACAAAATTTGAGCTCGGGGCAAAGTTTAAAGTAAGGTAAATAAAAATCACACCCCACACCAATTTCAATTCCATAATTGTAAGGTTTTAGTAAAACAGGTTGGTTCTTTCGTGATCCCAGTTCTATGCTTCCGTAAGCTCCGGTAATAAGATAAGGACGATAATTATTTATACGTCCGGCAGTAAGTTTCACTTGCAACGGCAGCGTAATGTAATTATTTTTCACACCGGTTTTGAACTCTTCGCCCGAAGTCTGTTCTTTAAAAACAAAATCTTTGCTTCCCAAATGCAGAGTGGGTATTGCTCTAAGGTTCATGAAATTGTTCAGGTACAGATCTGAAATGATTCCCACGCTGAAACCGGGAGAGTAGGAGGGGATCTCAGAAAACCACACTTCTCCGTTCTCGTTCACATGACCGGATTGCGTCAGCAACAAATCCTGTGTATGCATACCTACCATAAACCCGAGATGAAAAACCTTGTGATCGGCATACGGTTGGTTTTGCAGCTTTTGTCGTTGACCGAAAGCCGATACCGGTAACACAAGAAGTGTGATAAATAAAAAAAATGTCTTTTTCATTATAACCTAAACGGTTTCATGATAAAGTTATTATAAAAAAGCGCTGAAAAAATTATTTACGAGAGTAAGCTTTATTTAGAAATTGTAAAAATAGTATTTTGTTGGTAATGGATAAGTGTAAGGATATAAGTATTATAGGAGATTTTTCTGTTTGAATAACATGAAAATTATTTAATTAATCGAAACTTAGTGCAAAACAATTTCCTTATTTTTAAAAAAACTATGTATCTTTGTGCGGAATTTATGAAAAGATTATCACAGTACATTAACTAACAAATTATTTATTATGGCTTACGTAATTAATGAAGATTGTATTGCTTGTGGAACTTGCATCGATGAATGCCCTGTTGAAGCTATTTCTGAAGGTGATATCTACGTGATTGATCCCGATGTTTGCACCGACTGTGGTACTTGTGCAGAGGTTTGTCCAACTGAAGCAATCCATCCGGCTTAATATATACCGGACAAAGAGGTAGAAAGCTGAGCGATATTTCGTTCAGCTTTTCTTTTTTTGTTGGCTTTACCACAAAAAAAGCGCCACTTTTCGGGTGGCGCTTTTGCGAATATGTTTATAAACGAATTATCCGTTTACTTTTGCCATGTAAGCGATCAGGTCAAGAACTTTGTTAGAATAACCCCACTCGTTGTCGTACCAGCTGATAACTTTTACGAAAGTCGGGCTGAGTTGAATACCTGCTTTCTCATCAAAAATTGAAGTGCGTGCATCGCCGATGAAATCAGACGAAACTACATCTTCGTTGGTGTATCCGAGAATACCTTTCAATTCACCTTCCGATGCTTCTTTCATTGCTTTGCAAATTTCTTCGTAAGAAGTTTCTTTTGCTAAACGAACGGTTAAGTCAACTACAGAAACGTTCAACGTAGGAACACGCATAGACATACCTGTCAGTTTTCCGTTCAATTCGGGAATAACTTTACCCACTGCTTTTGCAGCTCCTGTAGAAGATGGAATAATATTACCCGATGCAGCACGTCCGCCTCTCCAGTCTTTAGCCGATGGACCGTCAACAGTTTTCTGAGTGGCTGTTGTAGCGTGAACAGTAGTCATTAATCCTTCCAAAATTCCGAATTTGTCGTTCAGAACTTTAGTGATAGGTGCCAAACAGTTGGTTGTGCATGAAGCGTTCGACACAAATTGTTCGCCTTTGGTGTAGGTATTTTCGTTTACTCCGCAAACATACATGCGTGTGTCGTCTTTTGAGGGAGCCGACATAACCACATATTTTGCACCTGCATCAATATGGCCCTGAGCTTTATCTTTAGAAAGGAATAAGCCGGTAGATTCAACTACGTAATCCGCACCAACTTCTCCCCATTTCAAATCAGCAGGATTTTTTTCAGCTGTTACGCGAATAGTTTTTCCGTTTACCACCAGTTGTCCGTCCTTTACATCAATTGTTCCTTGAAATTGTCCGTGAATGGTGTCGTATTTCAACATGTATGCGATGTAATTAACATCTAGCAAGTCGTTGATACCCACAACCTGAATGTCATTTCTTGTTTGAGCTGCGCGGAAAACCAAACGTCCGATACGTCCGAATCCGTTGATACCTACTTTAATCATAATTTTTTGAATTTTTATTTGTTAAGAATGTTCCTAAATACTATCTTTCTAATTGAGTTGCAAAATTACTAAATGTTTTTATTTTAACGAAATTATTCGTCGTAAAAACTGTGAAATTTTAGCACAGTTGGTTTGCCATGAATTAGTTTGAATGAAAAAACGAAAAGGGAAAATGTTATTCAGAAACAAACCTTTTGTGAATAATTGTTCAGAAACAGGTAAGCACGATCTCTCTTTTTCTTGCAACAACGGTAACAATATTGGAGAAGATTATTTCTCTTAAGCCTTATTCATGTGGCTTCACTGCTCAGTATTTTCCCCTATCCATTTCAATACCAGATCAGCAATTTGCAAATTGTTTTTGTCCTGCATTAACATATGGCTGTTGCCTTTGATCCCTTCTTCCGATAAACGCAGGACTTTTGCGTTGCCTCCCGCCTTGTTTAAATTCTCGGAGAATGATTCGCAATCCTCACACGCATTCAGCCAGAATGCCTCATCTCTGATAGGTGTTTCCAAATAATCACCAAAAACGATCAGAATGGGAATGCCGGCTAAAATTTTTACTTGTTCGGCGTTTAATCTCATCGAACACCAGCCCGGTTCCAGTGAAACTATAGCGGCGATGCCTTTAGGGTTGATAAGGGCAGCCTGCATAGGAAAAACACCCGATTGCGAATGACTGATAAGCACTGCTTTCCCCAATTCGCACGCCAATTCGGCCAAAGACTTGTAGTTGAGACTGTAATCGGGCAACGTACCGCTCAGGTCGGGCACGCCCTGTTTGGAGAGCTCGCCCATATAATCTGTCGGAAACAACGTATTGCTGTACGGTTCGTTTTCTTCCAGACCCACCCGAAAGTTAGGCCAGACCCACTCATCTGAAAATCTTCGGACAGGCAACAGGCTGTCGGCAGCTACCTTTTTTGTCCGAATATTATTCAGAATAGCCTGATTGAAGCCTGAACGTCCTCTCGCCACCTGATCGACTACGAAAGTCGGATGTTTTTTACGAACAAAATATTCATCCCAACCCATTCTGCCGTCGGGAGTGGTTTCCCACGATTTGCCCGTCAGCGCCATGCCGTGGATCATCACTATGGGAAGTTTTGGCTTTCTGACGTTTGGGATCATGTATCGTACATACATCTGATTGACGGTAATGTTGTTGCCGGGACCGAAACTTCCCAATTCATCAAAGCTTTGCGACACTGTTTCTCCACCAACATAAAAACTCCCTTGTGCTTTCAGTGTTAATGGACGTTGAAAAGATGATTTAACATCTTTCCATTCCTGGGCAATTATTCCATCGGTTATTCCTGAGAAAAGAATTGAAATTAAAAACAGAATTTTCACAAAATGTTTAAAAGTCGAAAATTTTATCATCGTAGTTACATTTAGAGAATTGTTTGTTAGCGGCATTTTTGATCTTTCTGATTCGTGCATTTATAGAAGCAATATTTTCTTTTTCCACTGCCGATAGTGTCAGATTAAAATCCTGCAACAATTCGGGTCTTTGCTGTAATAAGTTATATAGTCCCTGAATGGAGTTTACTCTTACAATTTTACTTTCTTTCCTGTCCGTTGCCCACCCGGTAAGTGTCGTCCAGGTTTTCCCGAATTCTGTTTCTGTCAGTTTAACCCTGGAAACGATCAGCGCCAAGTGCCATTTCAGTTCAATATCGGTTGCTGTCCGACAAAAAGCTAAAACGTCTTTCTTATGTTTTTGCAGATAATCGGAATGGTGAACGGTTATCTTTTCAACCGCATCAGCCGTTCTCATTACCACCTTTCTGTCGGGGTTGGTCATTCCGGAAAACAATTCGTCGAAATCTTCCTGTGAATTAACAGAAGAAACTACTTCGTTTGCTTTCCCGATAGAACGCAGGTCGCCACCCTTTAATATGTCCTGATATTTAGTCATTCTACGGGTTTTTCGGCAAATGCAATTACATGTCCGTCAGGATCGGCAAAGTAGCAAGCTTTATCTCCCCAGTTTCTGTCAGAAATTGGACTGATAAGTCTTGCGCCGCTTTTAATTGCATTTTCAAATTCAAGCTCTATATCGTCAATACATAAGTAAAGCTCACACCTTGGAATTCCGGTTCCGGTTGAAGGGTCAGGCATTGAATCGCTTAGAATTTTTGCTATACCCTTGTTTGGCATAAGTCCAACTATGTACTTATCGGATATTTTAAATTCAGTCATACCTTCAACATCTAAATCAGGTGGTTTACGAAAAATCTTCTCATAGAAATCCCTGCTTACTTTCTGATCTTCAACGTATAGTATTATTTCGAAGTTGTTAATAGCTATAGACATTGTTATCCTGATGGTTAATGTTTTGAAAATGGAGTTTATAAAGTTGTTAAACGGAAAGTTGACAGAAGGATGTAATTTTCCTGTTTGTCAGGTACGTGTTAACGATCAAAGCAACGTGTCGTTCCAATCTTTAATGATAAACGATTTCACCAGACCCTCAAGTATAAAAGGGTCTTCGGTTACATATTGCTCTGCCGCCTCACGGGTTTTGAAAATGGCCATGTTGCCTCTGTCGGCAAAGGGTCCGATACCGATTACCTCACCTTTAGCAATATATTTCTCTACTATGGCCTTGTGTCTTGGATACACACTCATGATGGTTTCCATTGTCACGTCCGATGGTTCTCCTATAACTACTGCTTTCATTTATTTGTTGTTTTTAGATATAATTTTCATTGCATCTGCCTTGTAGAAGTATGATTAATACTTTGCAAATATAAGGCTTATGTATGTTATTATGCAAAAGGATCAACTAAAAAAGCACACCCTGAAACGCACGATGTAATGCCTTTCCTATCAGGTCGCGCTGGCAGGCTCGTGTGGAAAAAAATGGAATTTGTAACTGAAGATCATGTTGCAAAACTTTTTTGAAATGTTGCTTACGCGATATCATGTTGCCTGATTTTGTTTACTTTTGCTTTTGTTTATCAGATTCTTCGGGGAAATGAATCACAGTTTAAACCCGGATAAGGCAAATATGTCTGATACGTGACGAAGTCTGCTTAAATAGTTTCAAAAAAATGTTCATCGATTATTCTATCATTGATGTAGCCGTAAGCATAGTCTTATTCTTGATTATGTTTGGAATTGGTTTATCGCAAACGACTTCAAATTATAAAAAATTGTTTACAGCTCCAAAATCACTTCTGCTGGGTTTGTTTGCTCAAATGATCATGCTCCCTGTAATTGCTTTTTTAATTGTTGTTTTTGTCAATATACCTCCTGAGTTTAAGATAGGATTTATCATTTTGTCTGCATGTCCCGGCGGAACTACATCGGGGCTCGTCAACTATATTTTTAAAGGAGATGTAGCTCTTTCCATTTCGTTGACTTCGATAAACGGATTACTGACGCTTCTGACCATTCCATTCATTGTGAATCTGGGATTATTATTTTTTCTAAAGGAAACTGCCAAAATCTATTTACCTTATGCTGATACCATAATTCAGATATTTGTTGTAACTATTATTCCTGCAATGCTGGGATTGATTTTGAGAATGAGAAATGAAAAATTGGCATTGAAACTTCAAAGACCTGCAAAAATTATTCTCACCGTTTTATTGGCTGCCGTGTTTGCTGTGGTTTTATTTGCAAAAGAAGATCAGGGAGGTACCGGCATTACATGGCAACAAGTTCAGACCATATTGCCTTATGCTATTTTGTTAAACATTGTTGCATTCTTTGCTTCCTATTGGTTAGCATTATCCGCAAAATTGAAAGAAAAAACTTCTTTTACTATTGGCATCGAAGTAACCATGCAAAATACATCGCTGGCATTTCTTATAGCGGGAGCCTTGTTGGATAATCAGGATATGATGAAACCGGCTCTGGTCTATTCTCTGTTTTCATTTTGGACAACCATAATCTTTGCCCTTATTATAAAGAAAAAAATGGGATTGAAATTGTTTTCGGATTTCAGATAATGGAATAATTTAATCGTATTTGAATTTCATTGTTGCCTTGTATCCATCCACATTGATCTCTATTTTTCTAAATGAACGTGAGTCCGGTATAAAACCGGATTTATATCGGACTCACGTTAAGCTGAGTAAAAGTTATTCAGTAATTGGTGATTAACCTAACAACTAGTCGAGTGGTTTAATGAAATTCATCAACTTTCTGTCGTGGTTATTTACAATTTTACTTTCATTGTCAAAATACATGGTAGCACCGTTTTCAGCTGTATAAGGCTCCCACTCCGGCAGAATACCCTCAACGTTGGGATTACCTGTTTTCGCAAAATTTAGCCATGCAGAGCTCATTTTGTCAGCTAATTTCCAGGCTTCTTCGGAATTTCCGGTCCAATCCGGTCTCAAATCAACATTGTTGAACGCCAACGGAATGTCAAGCCCATGAAATGAACCTCTCGATGCACTGTCAACCTGACTTTTCCACGCTAAAAGATAGGCGTATAATGGCGCGTTTCCTTGCTCAGCCCATGCATCGGCCGTTCTTATCGTAAAGGGTCTGAAAACATTATCAATAGAGAGAAGATCCTGAGGTGTATAATCGGGATAAGCCTCTGCGAACAGCTCAACATACTGATTTGTTCTGTCACCATATTCTTTGGCCAGCCGTTCTTTTGCCTGTTCCAGGGTCAGGTCTTTTTCGCCGTAAACAGTTCTTATCAGTTCATTGAGAGTCGTGCCGATCATCAGGGGTATATCTTTCGAAATATCGGCAAAGCCCGGGCTGAACGGTTGCTGGAGCAATACAACGCCATCGGCTGAAGGTGAGAACCCAAACATGGTTGGCGATCCGGGTCTTCTTGGACCGGAGATTTTAGCTATCGCATCGTTTCCTGCCTTTACGAGATCCGGATAGGGGATAGTATTCAGTTTTTCTACTTCGTCTGCCGTGAGTCCCAGACCCTCAAGTACGGCCGCGGCAAGAGTTTGCGATTTTTCTTTAGTCATGACGTTAAGTAACGTTCCACTTTGAATAATTGCCTTGTGAAACAATCCTTTTGCCGCCGGCATACACATAAGTGTGCCTACTTTTCCACCACCACCCGATTCGCCAAAAATGGTTATATCGGAAGGGTTACCTCCAAAATTTTCAATATTACTTTTAATCCACTCCAGGGCTTTCACAATGTCAAGCATACCAACATTTGCCGATTGCGCATAGTTGGGACCATATGCCGATAAATCAAGAAAACCGAGAATATTCAACCGGTGATTTACGGAAACGATCACCACATCTCCTTTTTTCGCCAAAGCTTTCCCGTATGTCATCGGGTCGTTGCTGCTTCCCACATGAAATCCTCCTCCGTGCAACCAAAGCATCACCGGACGTTTTTTACCATCCGATATTCCTTGTGTCCATACATTCACACTAAAAAGTTTGCTTTCATCCATGGTCGAATCTGAGATCCAGGCCACTACCTGTTTAGCAACAGGTCCAAATTCGTTGCATTCGAGAACTTCGTTCCATGTATCAGGATCCTGCGGAGGCATAAATCTTTCGGCCTTGGCATATGGAATACCTTTGAAAGTAAATACACCATCGTCAATACTGCCTGAAACAGTACCATGGGTTGTCTTCACAACCGGTTCCTGATTTTGATCAGCTTTTGAATTACATCCTGCAAAATATAATCCGGTCACAATTAAAGAAAAGTAAACTAAGTTTGTTAATAGTCTCATAGTATGAAAATTTATTTGTGTTCAATTTCAGTTTTTCGATGTCTTATGTTGTGTATCAATGCTTGAGAAGAGTGCAATTACACGTATTACGCTTAGAACAGATCCAACAATGATTTCCCGAAAAGGGTCGCGATACTTTATCGGCTGATTAAAAAACTCACTTATCTACTGCGGTTGTTTATCCCAGGCTTTTACTTAGATAGAAAGCACACAAAAAGCCGCACACCGAGATAATTCCTGTGGCTGTCCTCGTTTTTTGAAAAGCTTCAGGGATCATCGTATCTACAATCATTGTGAGTACTGCACCTGCCGCCAAAGCTGTTGTTGCTGCGGAAACTTCCGGGGTTACATTATCAAATAATAGATATCCGGCCAGGGCTGCTACACCGGAAATGATCATGATTCCTGTCCATAACCCAAAAATGTAGGTTTTGCTTTTACCGCTTCTTTTCATTCCCACCGAACTTGACAGACCTTCCGGAACGTTGGACAGAAATATACCGATCACAGCTACCAGGCTCACTCCGGTTCCGCCGAGCATACTCAACCCGATGGCAATCGATTCAGGTATTCCATCCAACAATGCACCCATGGCAATTGCGAGCCCATTGTCTTCTTCATCTTCATTTTGTCTGACTTCAGACTCGGAGCGTTTACGATGCCGCGCGCCAAACTTGGCAAGCAGTTCGTTAGCACCGGTGTACAACAGGGCGCCTGCTAAAAAACCAAATGAACTGGCAATTATTCCACCTGATGTAAATGCTTCATCCATCAAGTCAAAGGCCAGTACGGAAATAAGCACGCCACTCCCAAAGGCCATTATGCCTGCAATCCAGCGCTGGCTGAATTTTAGATAATAACCACCCGCAGCACCCAATAAAAGAGCTGATCCGGCAATGAGTCCCCAGAATGTAACTTCAATTGTTTCCAGTGTTATCTATATTTTTGCAACATACAAAAGTAGCACCTAACAAAGGTAAACAGAAATATTTATATTTTTATAATGTTTTCTCAAATTGTATGTATTACAATATTCGAAAGGCGGTTTTGAATTTTTCCTCCGGATGGGATCCCGGGGTACAAAGCTTCAACACAGGTTGGAGTATCTGTAGCTTTTGCTGTTTTGTTTTGTGTTAAAATGGTTGTGCAATAATCACTTTTTGAAGTATTGTGCCTGTTGATGCTACTCCATAACGATATACGCCGGCCAGGACACCTGATCGGGTAAATCGAATTCTTCGTCAAACGGTTGTGTTCCCGTACCGTTATTATACAACAAAACACGTTTTACGCCGGTTGCAGTGCTTCCGCCCGTACCGTTGATGACGTTGAGAATATTGCCGGGTCCGGCAAAACGGGTTACGTTCATTTTCTCAATTTTTACGAGCGGAGTATTGGGAACTTCAAAGGCATTTTGTTTGTTAACGTTTCCATCTGTTCCGGTAAAAACTGCATATGAGCCAAACCCGATGCTGTAATGCTCCTTTACGGTATTCGCCACTTTAAAAGCGGCATAGCCGTCAACTCTGCCTCCCTGGCTTCTCCATTCTGCCTGAACAGGCGGATCGTAAGGCGGTTCGTTCTGAAAGAAATAAACTCTTCCTCGCTCGCCCAGCCAGATCACTTCGTATTCCTGATGATGTTCAGTAAACAAAGCGTAGAGTGTTACGTCGTTTCCGGTAACGATAAGTCCGTTTTTGCATCGATCTCTCGTCCATCTTGCGGGACCGCCGGGTTGAGTTCCATGATCGGCGCGCCATAACCAGAAATGGTCGCCCACAACGTTGTTGCTGTTAATCTGCATCGAAACGTGCAACTGTACATTCTTGGATTGTACGCCGCCAACCCTGCAGGTAATATCCGATAATAAAACCGGATTTGCGGAATGACTGGCTTTTGCGCCTTCTTCGCCCACACGAATTTGATAAGTGGTACTGTTGAACGAATCCATCAGCAGGCCGGCAACAATAATTCCGTCCTTGTCATCTACATAAATACAACCCCAGGTGTTTTTTTCAGTAGGTTCAAGGGTAACCGAAGCAATACCGGCGCCCAGCAGTATCGCATTTTTTCTGTTCACCTGAATGGGAGCGTTTAACGAATAATGACCGGGAGTGAAAAAGATGTTTTTACCCGATTTGAGCGCCGCGTTAATTTCAACTTCCGTATCACCCTCCTTTGCCACGTACCAATCGGTGAGCAAGTCCTGAATTTCGCCTTTTCCCATATCGGTAGCCGACCACGAAGGCCCGATTCTCTCTTTTTGCCACGACGGAACAAAAATTTTGTATTCACCATCGTCACCCATAAACAAAAAAGGTTTTTCCCTGATAACTGGCGTGTGCGGTACGGGCGAATTGATTTCATCCGCATCGGGAGCATTGATGCAGCCCTGCCAAACCATGTTGTATGCGCCCCCCATAGCACCGGCTCCTGCGGGGAAAAC
>DCEG01000065.1 GCA_002316835.1 Bacteroidales bacterium UBA1035
TTGACAATCAGGTTTAAGGTGGAGTGAATTTTGAATTACTCGATTTTATTTTTAACGAATTAATATTCCATTTGTAGCCATCGTGAAAAAAAGACATCGTACACTTGGTATGAAACAGCGTGAGTTTCTTGAATTTCAAGTAACAATTCTTTTTCTAACAAGGCCTTTAGCAATCTTCTCGAATTGGCGGGAGTTCCAATATCATACCGTGTAATAAAACTCTGTGCCGTTATTTTCCGTACCACATCTTCTTTAGCTACGGCAATCAAATAATTCCATTGTCCCGGGGTAAGCAGTTTACGGTATTGTAAATAAACGGTTTCGCCTTGTTTAAGTAAAGCAATGCACGCTTTTTTAACCGTTTCTATATCCGAATTTTTACCGGAGATGGAAAATGTCATATTACAAACACTCTGTGTATAAAATGTGTAAGTCTTACTCCAATCGAGAATCAGATCGACAGCTTCATCCGTAATATGTTTCCCGTTCCTGGCAAATGAGTCTTTTATAAAAACAGCATATTGATCCCGATTAATCTTCCCGAGATTAAGAAACTGAGTTGACGCAAAAAAAGGATGTTTGACATTTGAAAAAATGTCGGTCATCATTCTTTTATCGCTCCCACAAAAAATAAATCGGATATTCTGCAGATGTTGCATGTATGTTCGTAAGATACTTTCCGTGTTTTTTTCGGGATATTCCGTGATTTGTTGAAATTCATCAATCGCTAAAACAATTTTTTGGGGATGTTGTTCCAAAAAATCGAGAATGCCCTGTAGCGTATATTCTTTTTCAACAGCAGTTTGATAAGAGATGGTTATTTGTGGCTCTCCCGATATAGGATCATACGATATGACAGGACGCAGGCTTTTGAGCAAGCTGAAAAAGTTTTTCCCAATAGTCGTTTTTGGAGGTATCTTCTTCAAAATTGCTTCTATCAACAATTTAATAAAATCACTTTGCGTACGGGAGGCATAAATATCTACATAGATGAGTTCAAACGGTTCTCCTTTTAGCCCTTCAAAAAGGCGCATTATAAGACCTGTTTTGCCCAATCTTCTTGCCGAAATCAATGTTGTATCAATGCCGTTTTTCACATTTCGCTCCAATTCTTTCAGTTCTTCCACCCTGTTGCAAAAAAACTCTTTCGACAGATAACCTTTTATTAAAAATGGATTGGTCATACTATTTTTTTTCACAAAGATACTATCTATTTTAGATTATACAAAATAGATAATCTTAAACAGATAATTTATTTCGGATAAATTCACACAAGAAATGGCGATAAAAGAAAATTTCAAGAAAAATAAATTAAAAAATTTATGGTAACATATTGTCAAACTACGACATAATGTATCCTAATTTTTTCAAATCCCCATCATTCTCAACGGTATGTGTTTTTCCGTTTGAAAGCAGATAGACCCGGTTACAAGATTCTTGAATGCGCTTAAACAGGTGGTCGGTTATCAGAAATCCCTTTCGGGGACGTTCTTCTCCGATAACGGACTGGATGGTTTCGATCTGCACCGGGCTGATGTGTGTGAAAGGCTCGTCGAGCAACACAAATTTCGTATCGGATTTGATGATAACGTACAGTTCCGCCAATCGATGCATTCCACCGGAAAGATGTCCGATTTTTGTGTTTTCCCGAAGCTGAAATACCGGAAAAAGTTCTGTAAAACGTTCAAAATCGACAGCAAAATCACGAAAAACCCGTTTCAACGTAAGATGTTTCGGAATGAAATGGTGTTGCGGAAGGTATCGTATTAAACCGGGTTTTTTCTAGGCTTCATAAACGGAGATATTATCGATAATAACGGATTTTTCACACTCCAATGTGCCGTAAACACCGCGCATCAAGCACGTTTTCCCACATCCGTTTCGGCCTAATAATCCAACGGTATCTCCGGTTTCAATTTTCATGTAAACGTCCGAAAGAATAAGTCTTTCGTCAAATAACAACCGCATCCCACTTATTTCTAACGTGTGTTTCATCGGAGTTGACAGGCTAAAATCATTAAACCGAAAAACAGCAATAAATCAAACGCCAGCGTAATTATCCACAGTGATTTTTTTGAGAAACCAAAGTTGTAGAAGTAGAAATATTCCTGCTTTCGATACTCGTTAACCAGATAAAACGATGCGCCCATGGAGAATAATTTCAACCAAAACAGTGCTTTGTAAACACTTATTCCGTGTTGCCACAGGGTGTAAGCACAAGCCGCATCAATGAAAACCGACACCCAAACGAAATAGTTATAAAACGAGAAAATCAGGCGTATCTTTTTGAAAAAATTCATGTTTTATACGAAAGAATTTGAGTTTTGGTAAGCGTTTATAACAAAGATTCTTCTACCCATTCACGGATACGCTCTTCGCTCTCTTTTCCTAATTCCACAAACGCGGGATCCATGTGTCCCAGAAAATGCCAATCAGTTTCTTCCGGTCGTTTGTAAAGAATGGCTTCGCCATCTTCCGACCCGTGAAAAGCCCGCTCCGTTTCAATGCCCCTCTCAGCCAATATGCTTTTCACGACTTTAAATGTATTCTCTCTTGTCGAAATATAATCTCGCGTCTCTTCGTTGGGTATGGAGTAAGCATCCACGGAAGTAACGCCGTCAATTAACCCTTGTTTTTCAACACTTAGATTGGGGATTTCGCGAAAATAAACCTCGACTTTCTCTTGGTCTTGAAACATAAATCGGCTGACGGGCATTTTGTTTCCCCGGAAGTCGATTTCCCCGTAATCCGGAAATTCGGACGGACGAAGCCATTCACGCTCGATATTTCCGCTCTCTTCGTTCAGTTCGCAGCCGTAGCCCGGAAGCAGCGACAAAAACTGTCTGCCGGCTTCTAACGAATCGAAACACATCCAATGTATTTCTCGTTCGGTTTCTCCAATAGTGAGTATATACATGATTTTTCTTATGCGATTAAATTAACAGCAGTTGCAGAGTTAGAAATATCTTTTCAAAATAGCCGAAACACCGGAGTGATATCCGCTTCCAAACAAATTTAAATGAACAAGCAGATAATATAATTGATAGAGTTCTATCTGCTGCGAATAGTTTTCAGATTTGGGAATGATCTCGTGATA
>DCEG01000016.1 GCA_002316835.1 Bacteroidales bacterium UBA1035
TGTTCGATGGCAATAGCAGGCGGAATTCCTTTTATAAAATCGCATTCCGGCTTGTTCATCCGTCCGAGAAACTGTCTTGCATAGGCAGAAAGGCTTTCCACGTATCGGCGCTGGCCTTCGGCATACAATGTATCGAAAGCCAGGCTCGATTTTCCGGAACCGGACAGTCCTGTAATAACGGTAAATGTATTTCGGGGGATGATTACGTCAATGTTTTTCAGGTTATTGACGCGTACACCTTTTAGTTCTATTTGCTTTTCGCTGCTCATAAATTCCAATTCAACCTGCAAAGATAACGACTTTATCAGCTACAAAAAAGCAGAGTTAATCAATATTCCGAAATATTTTCTGTATTTTTGTAACTTACGAAAGTTGGAAAAATCAAAATAACAACGCTGATGAACGATTTTTTTTCGGATATAATGCACGAGTTTACATTGCCGTTTACCAACTCCGTTCTCGTTTTTGCGGTGTTGTTGGTAGTTGTGCTGTTAGCACCCATTTTGTTGAAACGCATTAATGTACCGAGCATTATCGGGCTTATTGTTGCGGGAGTAATAATCGGCCCCTACGGTTTAAATCTTATCGACAATAATCACGATGGAGTATCGATGTTTTCGACCATCGGGTTGCTGTATATCATGTTTATTGTAGGACTGGAACTTGATTTGAACGAGTTTATCGCCAACAAAAACAAAAGTCTTGTTTTCGGCTTCTTCACATTTGTCATTCCGCTTGCGGTGGGTTTCCCGGTTATGCATTATCTGCTGGGATACGATTTTAATGCCAGTTTCCTCACCGCCAGTATGTTTGCTACGCATACGCTGGTTACTTATCCTATCGTCAGCCGTATGGGAGTCGCTAAAAATCAGGCTGTTGCTATTACCGTTGGCGGAACTATTTTGACAGATACGGCAGTATTGATTATTCTCGCACTTATTTTGTCGAATACCGGAGGTGGATTGGATTTTTGGTTTCTGTTGCGGTTGCTTGTATCATTGACAGTTTTCTCTGCAATCGTTTTTTATCTTATTCCTCGAATAGCCAAATGGTTTTTCCAGAAAGCAGAAGGTGAGAAATACCTGCACTTTATTTTTGTGTTGTTCGTGCTGTTTTTATGTGGTTTTTTAGCTGAACTTGGAGGAATTGAGCCGATTATCGGAGCTTTCGCAGCAGGATTAGCACTGAACAGATTAATTCCGCATTCGTCGGCATTGATGAACCGGATAGAGTTTTTCGGAAACTCGTTGTTTATTCCCATTTTCTTAATTTCCGTAGGAATGTTGGTGGATTTGTCGGTAGTTTTTAATGGACTGACTACGGCCATAATTGCTTTTGCGCTCACTGTTACGGCAATTTTCGGAAAATGGTTGGCAGCTTTTTTTACACAGGTTATTTTCAAGTATTCGGTTACTCAGCGAAATATAATTTTCGGGTTAAGCAGTTCACACGCAGCGGCCACCATCGCGGTTATTATTGTGGGATACAATGCCGGAATTCTGGATGAATATATTCTGAACGGAACCATTATCCTGATATTGCTGACTTGTATTGTGGCATCGCTTGTTACACAAAAATCGGCACGTGAAATTGCTATCAGCCAGGAAAATGCTCCGCTTTCCGAATCCGATTTAGGTGCTTTTGCACAGGAGAAAATTCTGGTACCTATTGCCAATCCGTCAAATATTGGTCATCACGTAGAACTCGCTTTGTTGATGAAAGACAAAAGATCGGTAAATTCAGTTTCACTGTTGGGTGTTGTGCCCAATAATCAGGAAGCTGAGAAAAATATTGTAAGTTTTCGTAAACAGTTGCATGAATTTGTGCAAAATGCTACAGCGGCCGAAATAGATGTGGATATTATTACTACCATCGATCACAATGCTGCAAGCGGAATTGTGCGTACAGCACGGGAATTGATGACTGATATCGTGATTTTGGGTTGGCCGGGCAGGACAGGAGTATTGGAAAAATTATTAGGTGATAAGGTTGACTTGATAATCAAGAATGTGGACAAAAACATGTTCATCTGTCATATTGAACAGGAATTAATATCACATAAACGAATTGTAGTTGTTTCTCCACCACTTGTGGAAAGAGAGGATGGATTTAATTTATGGCTTCAAAAAGTAGTGAAATTGTCACAGGAATTATCGGTACCCATTTTACATCTTGGACATCCCGATACACAGGCAGTCATTTCAAGCAAAAAAAATAATGGGGCTCCATTCACTTTCAAACCGTTTATTGAATGGCACGACCCGCTTTCGTGCGGCGATTACATCAAAGACGATGATATGATTATTTTTGTATCTGCACATCAGGGCTATCTCTCGCATATGTCTATTCTCGATCATTTACCTACACGTCTCGAAGAACGTTTTCCGCATCACAGCCGCATCGTAATTTTCCCAAAACAGCGTGTGGTAGAAGGATTGCTGGAAAGCGACGACTCTTTGTTTGTTCCGTCTAATTTTTAAATAATGAAGTTTTTTCGAATCACTTTAATCACTTTTACAGCGTTTTTGATGCTGAGTTGCGGTGCATCAAAACAATCGTTAACCCGTAATGCCGATTCTACACCCAAACGCGAGTTTCGTGGTGCATGGATTCAAACCGTAGGACAATCGCGATATCAGCAGATGAACAGCGCAGCCATGAAGCATTATCTGGCAGAAATGGTGCGAAAGTTTGATGAAGCCGGTATTAATGCGCTTGTTTTTCAGATTCGTCCCGAAGCGGATGCTTTTTATAAATCGAATCTTGAACCGTGGAGCCGGTTTCTGACCGGCGCACAGGGAAAAGCGCCCGATGATCCCGATTTTGACCCGTTGGCTTTTATTATCGATGAGTGTCATAAACGGGGGATGGAGCTGCACGCATGGCTGAATCCGTATCGGGTGAAAACCAATATCAGCAACCCGCTATCTCCCGATCATATTTACTACAAATACCCCGAACGCTTTGTGCAATACGGAAATCAACTGTATTTCGAGCCGGGATTGCCCGAAAATCGCAGTTTTATTTGCGAAGTAGTGCGCGATATCGTTTCGCGATACGATGTAGATGCCATTCACATGGATGATTATTTTTATCCGTATCCTATTGCCGGAACGCCTTTCCCCGATGATAACAGTTTTAATATGTACGCTGCTTCGCAAGGTTTTTCTGCAAATCAGCGTGCAGATTGGCGACGCAATAATGTGAACTTGCTTATTCAACAACTGAAATATACCATTGCGGGAACAAAACCGTGGGTGCGTTTCGGGATAAGCCCGTTTGGAATTTACCGCAATAAGCGTAATGACCCGAACGGAAGCGATACCAATGGTTTGGAAAATTACGGTGACCTGTATGCCGATATTAAATTGTGGGTGGAAAAAGGCTGGATTGATTATAATCTTCCACAGCTTTACTGGGAAATCGGGCACAAAGCAGCTGACTACACCACATTGTTGCATTGGTGGAATGCCAATAATTTTGAGCAGCCGCTCTATATCGGTCAGGATTTGCAGCGTAGCATGGATAAAAACGAATTGGATGTCAAAATCCGCCAATCGCGTGAAATGTCGTTCGTGCACGGAAATTGTTACTGGTATGGTTACCTGATACTTGAAAATTCCGGTGGTGTTGCCGATGCACTTAAAACGGGTGCTCATCGTGCCAAAGCGCTGATTCCGGCTTATACGCATTTACACAAGGAGCGTCCCAATAAAGTGAAAAAACTTACTCAGGTATTTACCGAGGAAATGCATTTTCTCACATGGGAACATCAAAAACAACCTTTAAATCCCGAAACTGCGAAGCGGTTTGTAATTTACCGATTCAGAGCCAACGAAAAAGTGGATATCAATCGGGCAGAAAATATTGTTACCGTAACGCCCGATAATTTTTTCATGTTGCCCTATGAAGGCGGCAACAATCCGTACACGTATGTGATTACGGCGTTAGACGCGTTTAAAAATGAGGGGAAGCCTGTGAAAATTAAGGTGAGATTGTGATTTAAATTAATTGTCAGTTACTGGATATTAATTTTTAGGGCCCCATCAGTTGTATTTGTGTCATTGGTATACTTTTTTATTACCTTTGTGCCTTAATTATTGAAAATCAAAGAATGAATCAATCGGAAACTTTCCCAATTATCGCCAAAACGATGGCCGAACTCGAAGACGTACTTGCCGAAGAACTTATCGCGTTGGGTGCCAACGATGTAGAAATCGGCACGCGAATGGTGTCTTTTACAGGTGACAAGGGATTGATGTACAAAGCAAATGTTCATTGTCGAACAGCATTGCGGATACTGAAGCCGATTTATAACTTCAAAGCTGATAATGCAGATGAGGTGTACGATGCACTGAAGCAACTGAATTGGGAAGAATATATGTCGCTCGACAAAACGTTTTTGATTGATGCGGTGGTGTTTTCACACATTTTCAATCACTCCAAGTTTGTGGCGTACAAAGTGAAAGACGCCATTGCCGACTGGTTTTATGAAAAATATGAAAAACGCCCATCGGTAAGCGTTACCAACCCCGATTTGGTTTTCAATATGCACATTGCGCACAACAAATGCACGTTGTCGCTCGACAGTTCGGGCGAATCGCTGCACAAGCGCGGTTATCGATTGGCGCAGGGCGATGCGCCACTAAACGAAGTGCTTGCCTCAGGCATGATCCTGAAATCGGGGTGGCGGGGAGAAAGTACGTTCGTTGACCCCATGTGTGGTTCGGGAACGTTGCTAATTGAAGCCGCTATGATAGCGTTGGGAATCCCGCCGGGAATTCATCGACAGAGTTTCGGGTTTGAAAAGTGGAACGATTTCGATGCAGACCTCTTCAGCGAGGTGTATAACGATGACAGTGCTTCGCGTGAGTTTTCACACCGGATCATCGGCTCCGATATCTCGCCGAAAATGATTGCCATTGCCGAAAAAAACATCAAAAATGCCGGACTGAAAAAATATATCGATCTAAGCGTAAAACCGCTACAGCAATATACCGAAGCACCCGCTCCCAGTGGTGTTTTAATGACCAATCCGCCGTATGGCGAACGCTTGAAAGTGGAAGATTTGCAGGAATTGTACGTGATGATCGGCGAGCGGTTGAAACACGTTTTCACCGGATACAATGCGTATATTCTGAGCTATCGGAAAGAGAGTTTCGACAGCATCGGGTTGAAGCATTCCAAACGGTTCTTCCTTTTCAACGGTGCGCTGGAGTGCGAAATGCGCGAATACGAAATCTTTTCGGGTAAGCGCGATGATCGCCCAAAAACCGAACGCCGCCGTCCCGACAGGGAGCAATTGGAGCGAAATTCCAAGGAAGGATACCGTCGTGCCAAACGTGCTGAGGAAGATGATGACTCCAAGCCGAAGCGTGAATTTCGCCCCAAACGTGAATACGATAAGGATGCAAAGCCACGAAAAGAATTTCGTCGCGAAAGAACCGACAACAGGACAGAAAAACCGTTAAACGCTCGTGAACGTTCATTCAATCCGGACCGTAAGCGCAAAGATAAAAAGCACGATAGCCACTCAGGTGGTAAGGCATTCGGTGATAAAAAGGTGTTCAGAAAAGATGAGACAAGGGAATTTAGAAGAAAAAAAGAGTAACCGCTGGGTTACTCTTTCCTTTTGTTGAGTTTATATTAATCTGTTACCGAAAAACTTATTTCATTAGAACTATCGGCAGAATGTTGTGCTATCCATAATTTAAAATCACCCGGTTCTGTTTTTTTCTTCATATCAATACCGTAAAAATCCAGGTCTTCCGATGTGAGCTCAAACGAAACCTGCTTGCTTTCGCCCGCCTTCAAAAGCACTTTTTGAAATCCTTTCAATTCTTTAACAGGACGCGTTACGCTTGCCCATAGTTGGCGGGTGTAAAGCTGTACAATCATTTCTCCATCCACGTTTCCGGTATTTTGCACCGTGGCGGTGACTGTTATTTTATCGTTACCTGTTTTCATTGAAGACTTATCGGAACGTACGTTGCTTACGGCAAACGTGGTATAGCTCAAACCGTAACCAAACGGATAAAGCGGCGTAATAGAAACGTCTAAATAATTGGATTTGTAGTCGATGGGCTCATCGTTTAAATCCACGGGACGGCCGGTATTTTTCTGATTGTAATAAATGGGAATTTGCCCTACATTTCGTGGAAAACTCATCACCAGTCTTCCCGAGGGATTGTAATCGCCTGCAATTACATCCGCAATTCCGTGTCCGCCTTGAGTACCGGGAAACCACGCCTGCAAAATGGCATTCACGTTTTCGTCTTCCCACGATAAATCCAACGGCCGACCGCTTAATGTAATCAAAACAATAGGTTTTCCGGTTTCCTTCAATGCTTTCAGCAGTTGGCGCTGCGCTTCAGGCAAACGAATGTCTGTTCTTACTGCGGCTTCGCCCGACCAGTTGAAATCTTCTCCCAAAGCAACAATAATTACATCGGCACGCTTTGCGGTGGAAACTGCTTCGGAAATTTTTGCTGCCGTTGTTTCGGTTATTGTCGAACCTTGGGTATAAACAAGTTTTACCGACGTGTTTTTATATTTATCCGTCAATCCTTTTAAAATAGTAACGCTTTTGTTGCGGTCGCCCAATCCTGCCCATTCCCCATTCAGGTTGATGGAATCGTTCATCAGCGGCCCGATGAGGGCAAGGGTTTTTCCGCTTTCTTTAAAAATGGGGAGAATATTTCCGACATTTTTCAGTAACACCACCGACGAAGCCACCGCTTTTCGGGCGGTTTCCATAAATTCGGGTGTCATCGTGTTTTGTTGTGCACGTTTTTCGTCAAGATATCGATACGGATCATCGAATAAGCCCAACAGGAATTTCATTTCCAGAATACTCCGCACAGCATTGTCAATGGTTTGTTCCGATACTTTTCCTTCCTGAACGGATTCTGCGAGATATTTAATGAATGTAGAACCGGTCATATCCATATCTATACCCGCGTTAACTGCCAGTTGAGCAGCGTGCTTTTCGTCTTTGGCAACGCCGTGTGGAACCAGTTCGTTTACACCGGTATAATCGCTTACCACAAAACCGTTAAATCCCCATTCGTTGCGTAATACGTCCGTCAGTAACCATTTGTCGGCTGACGCCGGCACGCCGTTTATTTCGTTGAACGATGCCATAAATGTTCCAACGCCCGCTTT
Source organism: Bacteroidales bacterium UBA1035 (assembly GCA_002316835.1). Classification (GTDB taxonomy): domain Bacteria; phylum Bacteroidota; class Bacteroidia; order Bacteroidales; family Dysgonomonadaceae; genus Petrimonas. Next base: position 7,165 of record DCEG01000016.1, read on the forward strand.
CAGGGCTGCTTCGTAGGGAGGTAAATACACGTTTCTGAGCGTGTGTTCCGATAGTTCAGCCGGATTGTAATCGCGTCCAGATTCGGCAGCACCATAAGCTGCAAGATGTTTTCCGCAAGCCAGCAGTGTTGTAACGCCTGATAACGATTTCCAGTCGCTCCCTCCCTGAAATCCTTTTACTCTAGCTTCGGCAATTTTGCTACCCAAATACGGGTCTTCGCCGGCTCCTTCCATCACGCGTCCCCAACGGGCATCCCGACCGATATCCACCATAGGTGCAAATGTCCAGTTAATTCCATCGGAAGCGGCTTCAATGGCAGCTATTTCTGCTGTTCTGCGTATCATCTCCAAATCCCACGAACAGGCTTCTGCCAGCGGAATCGGAAAAATGGTTTTATATCCGTGAATTACGTCTTGTCCGAAGAGGATTGGAATACCCAATCGGGTTTTCTCTACGGCCATTTCCTGCATTTGGCGTACGCCTTTTACCGAAGTTGCGTTAAAAATACTTCCGATAAGCCCTTTTTCGAGATACGGCTGAAAATTATCGGGCATAACGGGGCCGGTAATTGACCAATTAGCAGAAAACTGCGTCATTTGTCCGATCTTTTCTTCTAATGTCATCAATTTAAGCACGGAGTCAACGCGTTGCTCGATGCGTTTGTCGCCACTGAAACTTTTCCACGCCGAATTATCAGGTAAAGGTTTGCTCTGAACGGGTTCGGGTATGCCTTTTGTCTGTCCGCATCCTAAAAATACCATCAATGCAATGGTGGTGAATAAATGATTTTTCTTCATATTATCTCTTATTTTTCTCATGGTTGATAGTCAAATCCGAGTTTCTTTAATCCTTCGTGAATTTCGGGTGCGCTCATAAACAGTTTCCAAAGCAATCCGGTGCGGTAGTTTTCGATCATCGGGGCGATGGTCAGCTGGTCGATTGCTAGGTAACGTTGTGGATACCAATTATCGTGAATGCTGAAAGCATCGTAAAATCCGTATTTTCCCCACAATTTATCGCCCAAATCGTTATAGAAATGTTTTAGGGCTTGCATCGATTGTTCGGGAGTGTACGGAAAGCTCGATAAAGCCGCTGTTGGGGTAATTACGCCTTTGTCATTTTTCATCGGCATATGCGCAGTGTATCCGTCTATGGTATAACTCGCCGTTAATCCCCAACAGTTTTCACCATATCCTTTAAATCCTTTCGGATTCTGCACACAATAGTGATAATTTATCAATGCCTGATTTTTATTCACTTCCCAATAATTGGCGTATTGGTCTTTTAAACCTTTCGGACTCAGTCCGATATAGGAATAGTGCGCCCAAAACAGCGGGCCGCCATAATCTTCCGCTCCGTTGTGCTTTAGAATGAGTGGAAGCCCGTAAGCGATTTTATCGCTTTTAATTCCGCCGCCGCGTGCCCAGCCTTTGTGGAAAGCCGATGCGGGAATGGTGTGTGTAGGCGAAGATGCCGCTAAAATGTAAGTTATCAGGCATTCGTTGTAACCTTCCAAGGGGAAGTTCATTTCCCATTCGTATTCGGGGCTCCAATGCCAGTAAAGCGCGTCTTCTCCGTTCAGGTACCACGTCCAGTTCATTTCGCGCCACAGTTTGTCGATCTTGGTGGCGAGTTCTTTCTCGTTTTCATTTCCGTTTTTGAAATATTCACGAACAATAAGTAATCCCTGCATCAGAAAAGCACTTTCCACTAAATCGCCACCGTTGTCTTTCGTGCCGAATGGTTTTACTTTTCCGGTTGGGCCGCACATCCAGTGCGACCAAATGCCGTAAAATCGGTCGGCCTTAGCCAGATAATCAGCAATTTTGTGCAATCGTTCCACGCCTTTGTCGCGGGGAATAAATCCGCGTTCTATTCCCACGATAAGCCCTGCAATGCCGAAACCGCTGCCGCCGGTGGTAATTACATCGGCATCGTTTTGCGGGTAATTGCCGTCTATGTGTATTCGCTCAGGTGCCAAACCGGAAGTTTTTTCCGCTCCGTCCCACATATAGTTGATGTGCGTTTTTTGGATGAAATCGAGAAATGCATCGTCGGAGGCGAAAGTAAGCGGGCGTGCTTCCTGTTCGGGAATTTTGTTTTGCTCGTTTTTTTTATCGGAGCAACCCGACAAAAGAGCAAGTATAACGAAAACTGATAAAAATATTCTAATCATATTTTATTCTTCCGTATCATGATTAACAATATCTTTTATCTGTGCTGCGGTCAATGTCCGGTTGTAAATCCGCAGTTCATCAATTAAACTGTTGTCCGATAAATGTCCCCATTCGTTAAATCGGGGCTCTCCCGATCCGATGGACATTATATCGCATCCTGCCCAACTAATCTTCGATAAATCGCTTGAAGCCACTTCTTCTCCATCGATATAGAAGAACGCTTTTCCTTCGGTAAGCACCAATGTAATGTATTTCCAAGGAGAAATAGCGGGATCAATATCGGCTTTATCTCCACCGTCGAGCCAAACATCAGCGGTTCCGTTACCAACATTGGCTTTAATGCGTTGCTTCCCGCCTGCATTCTCCCGGAAAATACGGAAACCCGAAGTTCTGTTGTTTTGTGCATTTGCTGAAGCTCCTTCCGATACCGGGCCTATCACAACGATCCCTGCTCTGTCGGGGTTCCCGTTTACTTTATACCAGAATCCTACCGATACTGCAGAACCTAATGTTGCTGACAAATCCGATAGTTTAAATGTCAAATAACTATCTTTAGTGCCTGCATACGCTTTTTCAACCTTGCCTTCGGCAAATGTAGGATTTCCGATTTTAGTTGCATCCTTGTTGCTTTTGACATCTTTATAATTGTCGTTAAATGCCATGTAGAATATCTGTCCGTCTTCACTAATAGGTGGTTTGGGCGGTTCATCGGGATAATCGAAAGGCGGATTCTGATCTAAATCCTGAAAGCAGGATGATATAATCATCCCAAATACGGCTATCAGAATTATTTGATATGTTGATATTTTTTTTCTCATAATATTGAAATTTTATAATCGATTAATAATTTGGATTCTGGACCAGCACACCGTTTGATTTGTCTATTTCTGCCTGTGGCAGGGGTAATAGCGCGTGTTTATCTTGATAACCTGTTTTTCCCGCCGCATGCAAGACGTCTCTGGCAGTGCCCCATCGGACAAGATCATAAAAACGATCCCATTCCATGGCTAATTCTACTCTTCTTTCGTGACGTATCGCATTGCGCATTTCAGCCTGATTCATTGTGGTAACTTTAGGGAGAATGGTTGCATTTCCGCCGCGAGCTCGAGCGCGTACCATTTCCAGGTATTCCATGGCATCGCCGGTTTGTCCGAGTTCATTGGCAGCTTCGGCAGCGATCAAATACATTTCAGCCAGACGGATTATGCGGATATTCATCCAGTAACCGAACCGGTTGAATTGAGTACGTTTGGCCGGGTCTGTATATACTTTTTTATTGTAATAGCGATTCATTACTTCCTGCGCTATCGGTTTTTCGTTGTAAGGCTTGTTTGCCTGAATGGAATTTGGATCTTCACCCGGTTTCAGGAAATACAACAATGTTTCGTCTTTTCGGGGGTCACCTTCTTCGAAAGCGCTTGCCAAATTGGGAGTAGGACAATTCCAACCCCAGCCCAGGTCCCACATTCCCGCGCCTCTAACGCCCTGAACTTGCGCATATTGGCTGCCAATATCCGTGCTTCCGGGCAATGCGGCCGTAGCTGTACATTGTAATTCGAAGATTGACCCGCTGTTGTTTTCGCCACTTTCTCTGAAAATCTTATCAAAAGGCGTACTCAGGTCATACAATCCTGATTTAATTACGTCGGTAGATGTACTGAGCATATTTGTCCAGTCATTACGCTGCATATACGTTTTGGCGTGCAATGCGCGGGCTGCACCCCAGGTAACCCGGCCTAAATATTTCGATTCCCATTGCTCTGGCAACAGTTTTTCTGACTCCGTTAAATCGGCATCGATTTGAGCATATATCTGTTCTTCCGTTGATTTTGGAATATTGGTTTCAGCCGCATCTGTGATCTTGAAATTTATCAACGGAACCTGTCCGTAGGCTCTTACTAAATTAAAATATAGAAATGCTCGAAAGAAATAAGCTTCACCCTTGCACATTAAATCTATATCCGATAATTGAATACCACTTTCTTCAGCTTCCTTTATATTTGCCAAAATAGTGTTTGCAGTATGTATAAGTGCATAATTGCTTGTGTAATAGCTTGCCAGATTACCATCGGAGGCATTGTAGTTAAAATTGTCGTACATTGATGCTACATCGGAACCGTCGGAAAGAGTGCTTCCTTTCTCCACATCTTCACTTCGGATACTGTGTATGGCAAATGCAGGGATGCCTCCGGTTATTCCCCATCCTTTCATACGTGCATATAGCGAAAATACGTCCGTTTGGAAAGATCCGCCCGGGTTATCTCCATCCACCCATTTTCCTTGCGGTTCCTGATCTAAAAGATCGCTACAACCAATTTGCATTAGGGATAATACCCCTATAACACAAATACTTATTGTTTTAATTATCTTATGTTTCATAATGTTCTGTAATTTTTTAGAATGTTAGATTTAAACCGAAAGTATAAATAGCCGGCATCGGATACGTACCTCCGTCAACTCCCGACCTTATAGCACTTCCACCGATTTCGGGCGTATAACCCGTATTTTTGCTCCAAGTCTTCAGGTTTTGGACATTAGCATAAATACGGAGCGATTTCATGTACATCTTGTTTAATAAAGATGATGGGAATGTATACCCTAACTGAACGTTACGGATACGGAAGAAACTACCGTCTTCAATATAATAGTTCGAATAGGCACGATTGATAGCCCTGCTCGGTTCCAAGATCGGCTCCCAGTTGGATGTCCCCTCACCGTTCCATCTGTTCATGCGCTTTATCAGGTAATTGAATTGAGCAAACGAAGAAGTGTCCCAATCCCGATAGATCTCGTTGCCGTAAACGCCCATCATATCAACTCCAAGGTCAAAACCTCTGTAGCCTAAATTGAAATTCAATCCATAGGTGTAATCGGGAGTCGGTTTTCCAATCATCGTTCTATCATCCTGATCTATGAATCCGTCGCCGTTTACGTCCTCGAATTTCAAATCTCCCGGCTTCACGGTAAATACATTATTGGGTTCCGATTGTTTGATGTCTTCGTTGTTTTGATAAATACCTTTTACTTTATATCCGTAGAAATAAGCTATGGGATATCCGGCAACTGTTCTCGCCATACCTTCGTAAATAGCATCGCCTTCATCGCGTCCCAGTGAAATCACCTTGTTATTGATGGTGGTTAGGTTTGCACCGATGGAATAGGTAAATCCGGAATCTCCGATTTTATCGTTCCATGTTGCGGTTAGCTCCAACCCTTTGTTTTCTATATCTCCCAGATTTTCCAGCGAGTTAAAAGCTCCACCTCGGGAGTCGAGCAACACAATAATGTCTTTAGTCCTCTTGCTGTAATAAACAGGTTCGATTCGTAATCGCTGATTCAGCAGGTTCATTTCAAATCCTGCTTCCCATGAGTAGGTTTTTTCCCATTTTAAATCCTGGACGTTGTAGATTTTTGTGTATCCCGGAATTATGCTTTCATTAGGGCCGAATACAGCGCTTCCTACAGAAGTAAGCTCAGGATAAGTTGGATAAACACTTGTTCCGGTGTTTTCCGTTCCCAAAACTCCCCAGGAGCCTTTCAGTTTCAGGTAATCGATAACATTCTGATCTTTCATGAAATCTTCTTCCGAAACAACCCATGCCGTTCCAAAGGAATAGAAATTTTCCCATGTATTTCCTACGCCACGAAAAACTGATGAACCATCGCGACGGAAAGAACCGTTTAGTAAATATTTATTATCATAACTATATAATCCGCGCAGCAGGTACGACATAGTAAATCGTCTCCACTGGTTGGATTCGTTTGTTGCTCCATCCGAATTTAATGCAGATAGCCACCATTTATCATGATTGTCGTTGGGTATGCTGAAATAGATTTTATCTAAAAGTTCGTTACGCGAACCGTTCAGTATTGAATATTCACGATAATTGGTTGTAACACCTCCCATTACGGTGAGTGAGTGTACGTCATCAAATGTATTCTGATAAGTTAAAATATGGTCGCCTTGCGCAGCATATTCCGTTGATTTTAACTGAGAAATAGATTGTCTGTCCTGAACATTCTCTTTGCCCGGAATATCGGGGTTATAGAAATAAACTACCGGAGAGAAAGAACGGCCTTCACTTATTGCGTAATCCAAAGACAGGGTTGTTCTGAATGTGAAATTTTTTAAAAGATTTACCTCCCCGTAGATGTTTCCTGCCACTCTATGGTTAACTCCCAAGTTGTGATTGCCCCTGATGAATGTTTCTACAAGCGGATTCCAAACCTGTGCGCGTTGAAATTCGGGCATGGTGTGCAGGAGTCGTTCGTTTTTGTTTGTCAGCGGGTCTAAATAGTCGTAAAATGTGGGAGCAATGGGGGCTGCTCTTACGATGGAGCCTACACCTTTGGCATCCGGAGTTTTGTTTTTCGCACCATTGACCTGAAAACCGAATTTAAGGAAATCCGTAACGTTATATTCGCTATTCAGATTTACAGTGATTTTTGAAAATTTTTCTGTTTGGATGGAGCCTTCTTCCGAAGTGTATCCTAATCCCATATAGAATCTGCTTTTCTCTCCCGAGCCGGTTATACTGATATTGTTATTAGTTATAAATCCGGTTTGGAACATTTCGTCCTGCCAATTCGTATCTGCTCCCCAGTTACTATAATTATAGGGAGGAGCACCTTGATTTATTCTTTGTTCATCGTATAATTCCTTGAACTGAACAGCATTTGTCAGATCGATTCTGTCGTAGATTTCCTTAAATCCGAATGAGGTGTTCAAATTTACGATAGTTTGACCCATTTTTGCTTTTCTAGTGGTGATAATGATAACACCATTAGCACCACGAACTCCGAAAATTGCCAGTGACGACGGGTCTTTCAATATTTCCATGGATTCCACATCCGATGGATTTATATGACCGATATTATCCGAAAATAGTCCATCAACTATATACAGAGGTTTGTAGCCGTTGATGGAGTTTGTCCCTCTGATACGGATTTCCGGATCTTGGCCTGCACGGCCTGTGTTTACAATTTGCACCCCCGCCACCTTTCCTTGCAATGATGCTAATGGGTTTGTCGACGGCCTGTCTGCGATCTCTGCTGCACTTACGCTTACTATAGATCCAGTTAAGTCTCTTTTCCTTGCCGTACCATAGCCAATAACGACCACTTCGTCTAACGCTTGTACATCTTCCATCATTGAGATATTAATGGTTGAGCGACCGTTTACGTTTTCTTCAATGGTTAGCATTCCAATATAACTGAATACTAATATTGCATCGCTTGGCACGTTAGTCAGTGAATAGTTTCCATCGATATCGGTAACTGTTCCGTTTGTTGTGCCTTTCACCAAGATGCTGACCCCGATTGCGGGGTCGCCGGTTGCATTTTCCGTTACTACTCCGCTTACTGATATTTGCTGTTGAGCAAATATGACAACGAAGGATAACAGAAAGCAAAGAATTAAAATACTTTTTAATTTCATGGACTCTAAACCTTTAAATTTGTTATAAATAATCAACTTTCTGCATCAAATTAAAGCCTTATGCGCGAACGTACCTAATTAAATACCTCTTTAAAAGTACTTTGTGTTTTATAACATATTTTTAAAGGATACTTTAATACTACTTTAAGTAGGTATAATATACTAATAATAAAAGTATTGTATAAGTGTGTACTGTACTATAAAACGAGGAGGTTTGAGATAAAAAATAAACTTTTTATTGCATTTTCAGCAAATAGTGAGGTCAGAAATAGGAGAAACGAATATTCTATTACAGATATCTCCCTTAGTTGAAATTAATAACAAAAGAAACAAGATTTTCTTCTTCGTCCAGATTGAGTTTTTTCCTTAAACGGTAGCGTGCGGCTTCTACGCCACGAAGCGTAAGATTTAACATCTTGGCAATTTCCTTCGATGAGTAATTCAATCGGAGAAGAGCGCAAAGGCGTAAGTCGCCCGGAGTTAAGGTAGGATATTGTTCGGTTAATTTTCGGAAGAAGTTTTCGTGAATAAGATCAAAGTTTTCCTGAAAAAGCGCCCATTCATCTTCACCGGAAAGATTACTATCGATTAATTTAACAAGATTAGCTCCGTGTGAACGGTTTATTCTGCCGGATCTCACGTTCTCCTGAATTTCTTTTTTCAATTTATTCAGCAGTTCCTCCTGATTGATAATCATCATGGCTGCATTAGCCAATTCTTTGCTTTTATATGTCAGTTCATTTTGCAGCTTTTCGTTCTTCATCTCTGTTATAAGCTTTTCCTGACGGTCTAGTTGAGCAATTCTTTCTTTCTCCTGTTGCACAAAAAGTTTGTTTTTCCTTTTAACAACCATCTGAATATACTTTCTAATTAGAAAAGCGATTATTAGTGCGGTTAACAGGATGTAAATAAGAATGCACAAAGTGGTTTTGTACCATGGGTTTTTCACTTGGAAAGGAATTGATACGGTTGAAAGCACTTCACCCATATCGTTTAACACCCTTGAATTCATAACATACGAATTAGCCGGCAAGTTGGTATAAGTTATTGTATAGTTAGGCGCTGTTGAAATCCAACGTGTATCGTAATTCTCCAGAAAACACTCTACAATAACTTTTTTCTTGCTGAAATCGGGGTATTGAAATTCGAAAGTAAGGTTATTATCGGAGAAGTCTATTACATTCCTTTTATTAATGGACAGATTTTTCGGGATGTCAACTTTTCGGTTATAACTCCATATTCTTGAAATTTCAAGATTGGGCAAACTTGTTTGATGACTGTCACTGAAATTATATTTTCCTAAACCTCCGTTTAAACAAAAATAAGAAATACTGTTTTTATCCACGTACATATTTCCTCTGCCTGTATTGGGAGGATTGTTTAAAATTCCGAATGGGATTTTATCGGAAATCTGATATTTTCCAGATGTGAATTTTACCAACGTATATTCTTCGGGACGTAGAAACCAAAATGCAAAATCATTAATTGAGACAATGTTTCTCGTGTCTACAAGTTGAGGGAGTTCTTGGTTTAATTGATCATAAAGAATAATTTTCTGTGTAATATCGTCATATGTATAAAAAGCGTTTCCGTTTGTAAACACAATTCTTCCTTTCAATTTCATTGTTCTAATCGGTCTTGTAGCTGTTGTAGTATTGTCCATAGTTGGATAATACTCTTGTAGTACGACACGTCGTAATTGTTCGTCGAGACGTAATTTATAAACACCTTTGTACATGTGGCCTGCCCAGATATTCCCCTCATGATCATGTTCAAGCTGATTAATCAGGTCGAAAAAATTATCAACCTTATGACTATAGAACCATTCACCGCTAGTGTTTCGGAAGTAAACCTGAAGTGCGGTATAAGTTGATTCTAACAAAAAATCTTTGTTATGAATTTTCATTGCTTTGATATCAGTACCTCCGGTGCTCATTTCGGGAAGTCCTATTTTTATATCGTTTACAATAAACGAGGTACCTGTATTATTACCTGTAATTATTTGATTGTCAAAACTGCGGATAAACCATGACTGAACGTTAAAATCAGGAAGTTGATAAATGCTTTTTTGGTTCTCGGAATAGGTGTAAATGCCTTGATTTGTAGCAATGTAAAATTGATCATCTTTGATAAGAATGTCCTCAACCAACCCGATGCGAATATGTTGAGGTTCAAAAAAGGAGAGTGGGGAATTGGTTTGAATATAGGAAATCCCGTTATCGAGAGCTGCCCAAAGATTGTTGTCATTGTCATTCAATAAGCCCAGCACTGTATTGTTATACAATCCGTTATCCCGATTTAATTGCCAAAGTACCTTCCCATCGGTTTTCAAAGCATAAAGACCATTATTTAGTGTGCCAAGAACAAAAACTGAATCCGATAAAACCGCAACCCTGTTTACGGTTCCACTTTGCAATTCATTGTCAATACTCGTTCCTTTTCGAGATAAATTCTTATTTGACAAATTATAAGAATAAATCCCACTTTTAGCAGTTACCAGATATAGTTCATTGTCAGACAATAAAACCGAAACTACCTGATCGTTATTGAGTTTGTCTCTTGTCAAAAGTAGCTGGAACATAGTGCCATCAAAAACGTAGAAATGTTCATCGATAAATTGTGCGTAAAGATTATCACCGGCCTTAAAAAAATACAAAGGCGCCGGATAAGGTTTTTCTGATTTCAGGCTATTATCCAATTCATTGTAAATGAAATACGATGAAAAAGTCTGGAAAAAAATGTTATTTCCTAATTTATTGATCGTCCAGACTTCATCGTTGTGAAGAGCAAAATCTTTGATAAGATGTTTCAACGAATGGTAAAGCAGCTCATTTTTCTCATTTTTTTGAAAAAATCCGAATTCTTCAAAAGAACCCACGTATATTTTCTCTATATCCGTTGAATTGTCAATAAATATCGATTTAACGGATAAATTGTTGGGCAACGGATTAAGTTTCCAGTTTACGCCATTAAAACTGAGTAAGCCATAATCGTTGCCAACGTAGATAACCCGATTTTCACCCTGCGCAATAGCCCAGTTTTGATTTCCGGCATCGTAGTTATGAGTGGTGTAATTAAAAACGGGTGGAACAAAAGGAATTTCTTGTGCAAAACTTTTATTGCATATACCCATGGAAAGGAGTACCAGCATAAATAATCTTACAAGCAAAAATCTCGTATTTTTCGCGCACAATTGATTTTTCATCGGTAAACCAGTCGAATACAAAGAAGAGAAACTTATTTCTTCTTCAACAACTTATCAATCTCACTATCCGATAAAATTTTCACATTCGTGAATAAAAATTTCGGGTCTAAGAAATTGCCGTATTGGTTTATTTCGTTTACCGCGGCATTAATGCTAGAACGCACATCTGAGTCGATTGGGAAAAGCATCAGAAGGGTGAAATAATTGTCTTTTATTTCGAACTTCTCAATTTCCACATCGGCTTGCTGAAGTTGAAAACGAAACTCGCGCTCCACTATTTCTTTCTGTAAATCGGTCAGCGGCTGACGGTCATTGGTGGTAAACAGGCCAAAAAAACGAAGTTTTTTCTCGTGGCCGCCCAATCCTGACGAAACGTAGATCTGTTGCTGCCCCGACAGATCGGAGCTTAAAATTATTCTGCTGCCAACCAACGACATAGATGACCAGTTAAACAATTCAGGCTCTAAAGGACTGCTGTGGTAGGTTTCAATGGCCCGATATGCGCCGACATCGGGTATGGACGCCAGCCTTGACAAACTTTTTTTCTTCCTGTCAACGGTCTCATCAGCAGAAAAAAGAATGGCAATTTCTTCATCGCGCACAAAAGGAGAATTCTCTCGTCTCAGGCGGTCGAAATAACGGAAATATTCCATTTGTTCCTCAATAGGGACCAGATCTTCCAGCACGTGAAACGACTCAATGCCTTGTTCACTGAGCGTTTGGCGTAAATTCTTCAATAAATCGTCTTGTTGGCTCATATAGTTACAAAGATATGCATTTTTTCACTCCATGAAAGTAATAATCGCAAAAAATCAGCCGTAATAAGGGACGTAATTTCCTTAAATTTTATCAATTTGACAAATATTTGCTCATAAATGACTAAATTCGCAGGTTTAAACAAAACCGGTTTTTTGTTGTCTATCCCTTAAGAAGTTATGCAAGTTAAAATTATCAATAAATCGAAACATTCGCTACCCGAATATGCCACAGTTTTGTCTGCCGGAATGGATCTTCGGGCTAATATAGATGAGCCGGTTACATTAAAGCCGTTGCAACGATCGCTCATTCCTACAGGTATTTATATTCAACTTCCCGAGGGATATGAAGCACAAATCCGCCCGCGAAGCGGATTGGCGGTGAAGCACGGTATTTCTATCGTGAATTCGCCGGGGACTATCGATGCCGATTATCGGGGTGAAATTCGGGTAATTCTGGTAAATTTATCGAGTGACGATTTCGTTATTAATGACGGGGAACGCATCTGTCAGATGGTAATCGCTCAACACGCACGTGTAGAATGGCAACAGGTAAACGAACTGAACGAAACCGAAAGAGGTGCCGGCGGATTTGGGCATACGGGAAAAAAATAGGTGTAGAGCATAGAACAAAGAAATAGAATGAATTATAAAAAATATATTGCTTTATTAGGTGTCCTATTTTTACTTTTTCCGGTGAATATCTTTTCACAGGAAAAAGGATTGATTTTAGATGAAACTACCCGACGAAAATTCGATTACTACTTTTACCAAGCCGTAAATGCCAAGACTCTGGGCAAGTATGACGAGGCTTTCGATCTGCTACAACATTGTCATTCCATCGATTCCACCAACGCCAGTGTTCTGGTGGAATTGGGCGCATATTACAGTTCGCTGGACGAGAAAAACATGGCACTGGATTATTTCCGAAAAGCAGTAAAATACGATCCAACCAACTATTACTACAACATGATCCTTGCCGGATTGAGCAAAGAGCTCGATCTGAAAGAAGAAGTTATTGACATCTACAATTATTTGCTGAAAACCTACCCTGACAAGATTGACCTTTATTTTGAACTTTCCAATGTATATGGGGATAACGGCGAACTTGAAAAAGCCATTCAATCGCTCGACACGCTGCAAAAATACACCGGAGTTTCCGATGCAATAACGCTCAATAAGTTTCGGTTGTACAACATGATGGATAAAAAGGAGCGGGCGTTTGAAGAAATTCAGTCTGTTATCGACAAGAACCCCGATAATATTCGATACAAACTTTTAATGGGCGATTTATATTTGCAGGACAATCAGACGGATAAAGCGCTTGAGTATTACGATCAGGCAAAGCTTATTGATCCCGATGAACCTTCGCTCATTCTCTCGATGGTCAATTATTATGAAAAGACCAACAATAAAACGGCAGCTGTTGAGGAGCTACAAAAGGCCATTGAAAGCAGCAAGATGGAGGTAGAGACAAAGTTGCAACTATTAGGCCGCTACATTGCCGTTCTACGCCAAAGTCAACAAGATATAAAAACTGCCAACCCACTTTTCCAATCTATGTTTGAGCAACACCCCAACAATACCCAGATCAATATGATGTATGGTGATGTGCTCTTGTTGCAGGAGGATAAAAAAGGAGCCATGGAACAGTTTGAGATTTACGCGAAAGAAAATCCTACCGACCCTGCCGGATATGAACAAATGCTTCGCATTGCTTTACCCGACTCAACTGCTCTTGATAGAGTAATTGAAATTACACAAACAGGAATAAAAAATATTCCTACTGCACCACAATTCTATTTTTACATGGGATTAGCAAAATTTCAGCAGAAAAAGTATAAGGAAGCATTAAGTACCTACGAACAGGGTTTGGCAAATGCAGAATTTCAAAGCCCGAT